>JAFWLX010000122.1 GCA_017510875.1 Atopobiaceae bacterium
AGTTTGGGATAGTAGGTCTTCTCGCGGAGAAACTCTGTGTCGACTGCAAGGATTCCTGATGTCGAGGCACGCTCACAGAATGCCAGCAGGTCTTTATGGTTAGAAATGTACACGCGCGGCCCTCCTGAGGGCATGAACGGTTACCATCTTACCTGCGGCCTAAGCCACCCGGTTCACCAACATCATACCTGACCGAAAGCGAGGGCGCATACATCGACGCGCAATCGCACGCATGCAAGGGGGACCCATGAGAAGCCTCATCGTCCACAACATTGACTCTGGTCCTGGGTCAAACGCCATATTTGCGTTTGAGCGCAACCTTCTTGGCCGAGGGGACGAGACGGTCATGCGGGTGCTGGGCCTGACAACTCCTGTGGCCGAGGTCCTAACCGATGCGGAGGACTTCGATCTGGTAGTTCTGTCTGGTGGAGACGGCACGGTGACCAACGGGCTCTACGCTCTGCGCAATCGTGCGGTTCCCACGTGCGTCTTTCCCTCGGGCACAGCAAACCTGCTCTTCTCCAACCTGGGCAACGCCACCGAGCCGACCGTCATTGCGCAGTCTTGCCTTGACGGCAACTTCAGACCCCTTGACCTAGGCGAGCTTTCATGGACCAACGGAAGCGGTGAACTTGAAACCAGAGGCTTTGGCGTTATGAGCGGCATTGGCTTTGACGCGCAGATCATGCAGACTGCATCAGATGGCAAGCAGACGATGGGCGAAGCCGCCTACTTTGCGGCGGTGCTCGCCAACCTCAATCCCCCGGTTTCCACGTTTACCATCACCGTTGACGGCGTCACCCACACGCGTAAGGGCATCTCTTGCATCGTGTGCAACACCGCCATGATCCAGGGTGACATCAACATCCTTCCAGGATGCACGATGGATGACGGACAGCTTGACGTCATGGTGCTTGCCACCACCGATGCGGCGCAACTGCTCATGCCCATATTCGCCGGCATCATCGACCCGTTGGGACAAACCATTGGGCGTCCACACATCGAGCGATTCTCGGGAACAAGCATACATGTGGAGTCATCCGTTCCCTTGCCCATCCAGCGCGACGGCGACCCGGTGGGCCAGATCGTCACCGGCTATCATGCTACCTGCCTGCCCAAGAGCAACCTCATAGCCGTTGACGAGCACAGCCCATACTACAGGCAGTGACTGCAAGGAGCTTGAGTCACCTTAGGCAGAGAGGCAAAAGGTCCCCGCATGTACTCATTTGACAGCAAGGTTCGCTATAGCGAATGCGACGAGAACGGCAACCTGACGTTGCTCTCGCTTATTAACTACCTGCAGGACTGCACCACCTTTCATTCCGAGAGCCTTGGCTTGGGTGTGGAGTACATGCATGGGCATGGCATGGCCTGGCTTATTACCGCATGGCAGATTGAGATCGAGCGGCTGCCGCGCTTTTGCGAGAACATCCGCGTGAGCACGTGGTGCCATAGCATGGTGCGCACGCTGGCAATGCGCAACTTTACCATTTGCGACGAGGACGGCAACCGCCTGGTTGGTGCCGAGTCGCTCTGGTTTATCTACGACTTTGCCGCTGGTCGTCCCATTCGCATACCCAACGACCAGCATGTCTACGTGCAGGGCGAGCCCGCCCTTGACATGCCGCCTACCAGGCGGCGCCTTCCTGTTGAAGGGATCTTTGAGCAGGCGCCCGAGGTTGTCGTAGGCGAGCTTCACCTTGACTCAAACAAGCATGTCAACAACGCTCAGTACCTGGGAATGGCAACCAACGCCATCTCTGCGCTCTTTGGGCATGAGGAAGCTAGCCATGTCACCGACATCTCGCGCATCTGCGTGCAGTACAAGCGCCAGGCGTTGCTTGGCGACATCATTATCCCGCATGTTCAGCGGACGGACAGCCTCTACACGGTCAACCTCACCGACAGGCAGAACGCAACCTACGCGGTGGTGCAGCTTGAGCTCCGCGGTTAGGCCGCCCCAAAATGCATCGGGGCAGATGCGAGAACCTCACACGTGTTGCCGCGCGGGTGCCGAGGCCGCTTGTTAGTAAGAGTCCCTTTGATCCAGATTGCGATAGGTGGCAAAGTCGTACGGGATGCCCTCGGGCGTCTGAGATGAGCCTTCCACGCACTCAAGCTCCCACGCTGAATCCTCGTCCAAGTTGGGAAAGTACGCGTCGGCCGGAACGGATACCTGGTTTCTGGTGACAAGGCAGCGTTCGCAATACGGCAGAAGCTCACGATACAGGCTCTCGCCACCAATGAGCCAGACCTTGTCTGCACTGTCGGCCTTGGCCAGCAAAAGCGCCTCCATAGGGCTTGTGGCGCACTCGATGCCGGGATGCGCATCCGCATAATGGGCGTCTCGCGTGACCACAATGTTGCGTCTGCCTTTAAGGGGGCCCGCAGGAAAGCTCTCGAAGGTCTTTCTGCCCATGACAACGGTGCCACCCATGGTGAGCTGCTTAAAGCGGAGCATGTCCTCGCGGTTTCGCACCAGAAGCCGATTGTTTTTACCTATGCCCCAGTCCTGCGTGACCGACACGATGGCGTTCATGGGCGTCCCTTTCCTGCGCTCCTGCGTCCTACACGGCGATGGGGATATCAGTGACCTGAGGCCCATGCTGATAGTTCTCGACCACAAGGTCATCGGTGGTAAACGCATAGAAGTCGGTAACGTTGGGATTGAGCGTTACCGTGGGAGCGTCAAAGGTTGGACGCGATACAAGCTCACGCACTATGTCCACATGGCGGTCGTAGATGTGAGCGTCGACAATCATGTGCACCAGCTCTCCAGCCACCATGCCTGACGCCTGCGCAACCATCATGAGCAGAATGGCGTACTGGCAGACATTCCAGTTGTTTGCGGCCAGCACGTCCTGGCTGCGCTGGTTAAGCACCATGTTGAGCGTAAGCTTACCGTCTGCGCGCCCGTCATCGGTCACGTTGTAGGTGCAGCTGTATGCGCAGGGATACAGATGCATCTCGTGCAAGTCGTCAAAGGCGTAGGTGTTGGTCATGATGCGCCTGGAAAAGGGCGTTTGTGCAAGATCAAACAACACGCGGTCCATCTGGTCAAACTCGCCCTCGGGATAGACGCTCTTGCGCGCAATCTGGTATCCGTAAGCCTTGCCTATGGAGCCCTGCTCGTCAGCCCACTCGTCCCAGATGTGAGGCTTCAGGTCATGGATGTTGTTTGACTTGCGCTGGTAGATCCACAACACCTCGTCCATGCAGCTTTTAAGGGCCGTACGACGCAGTGTGAGCGCGGGAAACTCCTCGCGCAGGTCGTAGCGATTGCACACGCCAAAGCGCTTGATGGTATAGGCTGACGAGCCATCCTCCCAGTGCGGGCGCACCTTTTGCCCTTCGGTTGTGGTGCCGTTCTCTAGGATGTCGGCACACATTGCCACAAACAGCTCGTCAGCCTTGCTCATGCCTTGTTCCTCTCGCTTGGCGCTTGGTGCCACAAGCGGCGTCTAGCCGTCGATGGGCTGATGCTCGTTCTGCTCCATCATGTCAAAGAAATGGTCGAGGTCAAGCTCGTCGTCGTTGAAGAAGTCGTCTGTGTCGTAGTCATAGCTATCGTAATAGTGGTATGAATACGAACCCGCATCCTCTTCTACCACGCTGCCGATAAGCGCCATGCAGCCAGACATGCCAAGACCAAAGATAAGGTTAAGTGCCACGGCAATGCCTGCGATGATGAAGGCAAGGTTGCCCGAGTTCGAGTTGGTAGGTGAGGTTGTGGCAGACGCGGTCTCGATGAGCGGCGCTTCCTCAAAACCGTATGAATTGTACTCAGCTGCCATGATGGTCCTTTCCTCGCATTTACGTACGCCCCATGATAGCGCAACGCTCCAAGGCTAACACATGCATCACATCAGGAGCATTAGAGCGCAGGGAGCGGGCCCGCCACCCCTGCGCCCTACTTGGACTTTAGACCTGGATGCCGCCGTACATGCCGCTCACAAGCGCGTCAACGCTTTCCTCGTCCACGTCCCACTTGCCATCCTTCTTGGTGAGATTAAGCGTAACGTCTGTGGTAATCATCTTGTCGGAGGCATCAATCTTTTCGTAGACCTTCTGGAAGTACACCTGCATGAAGGCCTTCATGCCGTCGTCACCCTGCAAGAGCTCGGAATAACTCTCCATGTCAGAGCTTATCTCGTTGCCCGCCTCCTCTACCGCTGTGTTGATGTCAACGTTTGTGACGGTAAGCTCTGCCTTGGCGGTGTCGCCGTCAACGGTAACCGAGTTGATGGTGTAGTCAAAGCGCTTAAGGCAGTGCCCAATGAACTCGTAGATATCAATGCCGTAGTTCTCAAGCTCGGTAAGGTCGGCATCAGACTCTTCGACAAGCTCCTTGAGGCTCTCTTGGCTTGGATCTTTGAAGGCATCCATGACCTCGGCGATGGCATCGCGCACGGCCTTCTCCTCGTCTGCCTTGGGTGCAGCTTTGCCACATCCGGCCAGACTCATGGCCAAGCCAAACGCCAAGACGCTGCAGAAGAGTGCGAGAAGGTTATGCAAGGGGGTACGGTGCTTGCTCATGGCTGCTCCTTTGCTGGTTGCATATGTACCGCATGTCTCCACCATAGCAAAGGCTGCACGTACCTGCAGTGCCTATCCGCCCATCTGAGCGTATGGCCTGCCGACCGCAGAACGCATGAGCTGTGGGACCGTCCCCAACCCACGCATGTTGGAATGCTAACCCAGCCGTTGCTCGAGCTTTAGCACTTGCTGGCGAGGATCGCTCTCGTCGCAGGCCACGCGGTGCCACGTGGGGTCGTCCGCCATCCGCCAGTCAACCAGCGGGCCAAAGCCACGCTGCAGGGTGCGCGCAGCAACCTCGAAGGATGGGTCTTGCTTCAGGCCGGGATAGCGCACCTCACCCACATGTGGATGGCAGCGGAGGTATGCCGCAACCACCTGGGCGGCATCGCTTGAGAGACACCATGTACGCTCCCTGGCTGCCACCAGCTGCTCTGCCTGCTGCAGCTGCTTGCCCTGCGCCTGGGGCAAGCCGTCGAGGCACGCGCTTGCGCCGGGCAGCACCTTTTGCGCTGCGCGCGACACGGCAACCAGCGCAAGGGCCTCCCCCAGTCCCAACACCAGCGCGTCAGCTTCAAGGCGTAGCGCCTGGCACCCATACAGACCGGTGAGCGAGGCGTCGAACACCGCTGGCCTGTCCTGCCCGTGGGCCTCCCTGGCTTGTGCCCTCACATCCACGCAGGTAACGGGACATCCCTCTAGTGACAGAAGAGGGAGCGCCCCCTTAAACGGAAGCACTCCCTCTTGCATCAAAGACTCAACGGGGACCGAAAGCAGCCATATGCGGGCAGCGCCAATCTCACGAGCATAGCGTGCACAAAGCCCCTCATTTGCCCGCTGCACGTCCTCTGCCATAATGTCCTGCCCGTGCCTACTCGCCCTGCTCGTCCTCGACCATCTCGATCTCGGGCTGCTCGGCCTTGGGCTCGGCAGCACGCGTCACCTTGGTGTCGGGATCCTCGATCAAGGGCTCTTCCACCTCTTGGGGCTCGGCAGTGGCATCCTCGTCGGATTCCGGAAGCACCTCAATCTCTAGGGCCTCCTTCACGGCAGCGCCCACCACGCCATCGCGGTCAAGGTCGGCGTTGGTCTGCTCCTCCAGGAAGTCAAAGGCCTTGTCCATCATGCCAACGGCCCAGTCGCGTGCCTTCTCGACATGAGGCTTGGCCTTCTCTGCCCAATCTCCTACGGTGTCCACCGCCTGGTTCACGTATGGGGCAGCCTGCTCGGCAAATTCCCCCGCCTTGTCCACTGCCTGGTTCACATAAGGAGCGGCCTGCTCAGCAAACTCGCCTGCCTTCACCTTTGCCTGGTCGACATAGGGCTGGGCTTGGTCCACAAACTCGCCGACCTTTACCTTGGCCTGATCAACGTAGGG
>JAFWLX010000123.1 GCA_017510875.1 Atopobiaceae bacterium
GCCACACCTGGCACGGCAATGCCGATGGCATCGAGATCGCTTACCGAGACCCCACGAGCGGGAAGGGTCTCGAGCAGGTCTTCGATATCGCGGTACTCAAGGCGCGGCTTGCGTACGGCGCCCTCGCTGGTAACCTCGCCATGGTCGAAAAGTCGGTAGCCCAGACGAGCGTGGTCGCGCAGGGTGAAGAGCGTGATGATGAGGATGCGACGGTCGTTTGCGAGGTCACGCGCCGTACGAAGGCTTACCTCGGGCTCATCGGGAGCCTGGACGTCGTGCAAGGCATGCATCACCAGCTGCACGGCCGCGGCAGCATCGTAGCTGCCGAAGATCTTTCCCGGAATCTCGAAGACCACGGCGTCCGGGTGGACCTCCATAATCTGCTTGCGCATGTGGCTCACCTGCGGCGCGAGCATGATGGCTGCCCACTCGCCGCCTGGCTGCATCACTTGCGAGGCGGGCAAAGCGGTGAAGTCGTAGTCCAGCGAGAGGGCGATGGCGATGTCGCCCATCTTGGATGCGAACAGGCTCGTGGTCATGGCGGAGGTGCAGCAGAGCAGCACGTGGGTAGCCTGCTTCTCGTTCTCGTCCTCGAGGGACTCGACCATCTCAAAGAAGAGCTCCTTGGCGCGGTGGAGGTCGTCAAGCAACACGTGCAGGAAGAAGATGGGCTCGTTGTCGAGATGACGAACAATGCGGTATTCGGCAATCTCGCCTTCGGGCATGCCGGTGTAGATGTTGATCTCTGCGGTGACAAGCTGGAGCACGATGCGCATGTGATCGCTGTCGAGCGCTACGGGTGAAACGCCCTTGACGCGCTGCGACATGACCCATTTGCGAAACCGCTCGCCAATGCTTTTCACTGCTCAATCCCTCTCGGCATAGGTGGCCTCATCCCCATCGTACGACAATTGCCGTGTCAATGGTGTAAACCCTGATTGGATGTAAGCAAAATGAAGCGCACCAAAGAGGTCTGCCCTCCATGGTGCGCCTGGTGTTTGGGTGCGATTGCGAAGCTAGGTTGATCTAAATCAGGCCAAGGTACTTGAAGGCGTTGTAGAGGCCATCCTCATCGACGTCATCGGTGATGTAGTCGGCAGCTGCCTTGATCTCAGGGCCACCGTTGCCCATGGCCACGTTGTAGGCGCAAAGCTCAAACATGGAGAGGTCGATCTTGGCGTCGCCAAAGGAGATGGTGTCGGCCTGGTCAGCGCCAAGGTGCTCAAGCAGCACCTCGATGGCGTGCTTCTTGGTGATGCCCTTGGGGCCCAGATCGCCAAAGAGTGCCTGCTCGTCCTTGCCGCCCCACGTGTTGGCCTCCATGTCGGGGAACTCCACCTTGGAGTCAAGGTGATCCTGATACGTGGACAAAATGAAGCTCACCTTGTTGACGTCGTCACGATAGAGGTCATCGGTGCGGATCATCGAGTTGACGAAGTTCTGGCCTGCGTTCTTGGCAGCCTCCTCCGAGGCGCCCTTGCCCATGGCGTACTTGTACATGGCAGCGGGAGCCTGCTCAACAAACCAGCTGTTGATGTACATGCCACTGTTGGCCTCAAGGTAAAAGCCCAGATGACGCTCGTTGCACCAGTCGACGATGTGCTTGACCTGGTCAACCGTGAGGGCCTGATGCATGACAACTTGGCCGTCGTCCTCGACATAGCCGCCGTTGGCGCCAATCATGCCATCGAGCTCGGGAAGGTCGCGCTGCTCGATCTCAGCCTTGGAGCAGCCGGTGCACAGGTACACCTTGTGACCGTTCGCGCGAGCAAGCTCTACGGCTTTCTTTGCCGACTCGGGGCAAATGGCGTCATAGTTGATTAGCGTGCCGTCAACGTCCAAAAACACGATCTTGCTCATGGAACTTCCCCCTCCATCTGCGATACTCTATCCACTGCATTTCAATGCTAGCATGAAACGACGTTAGGATGCCTGGAGGGGAGGGCAACTATGTCAAATTGGGGTAACGACTGGAGCGAGTTCATGCAGAGCAAGCAGGCTCGGCTCGTCCTGCATTCGTTCTGCGCGATTATCTGCGCGTTCTATGCCATCGATGCGGTGCGCGAGATGCTCTCGCCCGAGCGCTCGGCCATGATGATCGAGCAGGTCGGTGCGACCATGTATTACGTGCTCACCGTCTGCCGCACGCTGGTGTGCGTGTGGGTCTCGGTAATGTTTGGGCGCATGACGCTCAAGACGCTCAACGAGAAGGACGAGGACGACAAGTAAGTCGCCCGTCCGAAAGGACTACGAACAATGGCAAAGCTGTACTTCCGCTATGGCTCGATGGGGAGCTCCAAGACCGCGAACGCCCTGATGGTTGCCTACAACTATCAGGAGAAGGGCCAGCAGGCGCTGCTTGCCAAGCCCGCTCTCGACAATCGCGACGGTGCGGGCGTGATGGCCTCGCGCATAGGGTTGTCGCGCCCGTGCATCTCGGTGGAGCGTCTTATGGAGATGACGCGCGTGGAGATTTGCGCGTACGACTGCGTGATTGTTGACGAGGCACAGTTTTGCACCAAAGAGCAGGTGGCGTTCCTTACCGATATCGTCGACAAGTACGAGGTACCAGTTATCTGCTACGGGCTGCGCACCGACTTTCAGCGCAATCTCTTCGAGGGTTCGCTTTGGCTCCTGGCTTGGGCGGACATCATTGAAGAGATCAAGACGGTGTGCTGGTGCGGCAAGGCGGCAACCTGCGTGGCGCGCTTCGACGAGAACGGCGTGATGGTCACCGAGGGAAGCCAAGTGCAGCTAGGTGGCAACGACAGCTATGTCAGCGTGTGCCGCAAGCATCACAAGCTGGGTTTGATTCACGCACCAGAGGCGTAGCGCCCGGCGGCCCGTCCCCGTTGCCCGGCCCGCTTGGCGCTACGCGAGGTGCGCCTTGATGCGGCTGACGAGCAGGTCAATGACCGCGGGGTTCCTTCCGCCTCCTGGCACGAGTATGTCCGCGGAGTACTTGAATGGCTCGACAAACTGCTCGTGCATGGGCTTGACCGTTTCGAGATACTGGTTGACCACGCTCTCCACGCTGCGGCCGCGTTCGCGTACGTCGCGCACCAGCCGGCGGAGGATACGCACGTCGGCGTCCACATCAACAAACACCTTCAGGTCCATCTGCTCGCGCAGCTCTGGTGAGGCAAAGATCACGATGCCCTCAACGATGATGACGCGGGAGGGATACACCGTCGTGGTCGCATCGGTGCGATCGTACGTGGGAAAGTCGTAGACGGGCACCTCAACTGCCTTTCCCTCGCGAAGCGCCGCCAGGTGCTCAACCAGAAGCTCGGTCTCGAAGGCGTCGGGGTGGTCGTAGTTAA
>JAFWLX010000124.1 GCA_017510875.1 Atopobiaceae bacterium
CCCAAAGGAGCGTGACATGAACCCCATCACCCTCAAGCTGCAGGCAGAGCCCTTGGTGCGACTGGCCTTGCAGGAGGACATCACAAGCGAAGACGTCTCGACGGCTTCTGTGATGCCCGGTCCCGCTCGCGGTGAGGTGCACCTCATTGCCAAGCAGGACGGAGTCATCTGCGGCCTTGACGTGTTTGCGCTGGCCTTTCAGCTGCTCGATCCGACGGCTCAGGTGCGAGCCTCCGTATCGGACGGAGATGAGGTTACGAATGGCCAGGAACTCGCTGTGGTGGAGGGCGACGTGCGAGCGCTGCTCTCGGCAGAGCGTGTGGCTCTGAACTATCTTCAGCGCATGAGCGGCATCGCTACGTATGCGCGCGCGATGGCTGCCCTCTTTGCTGGTACGCGCACGCGTCTGGTGGACACGCGCAAGACCACGCCCAACATGCGCGTCTTCGAGAAGGAGGCCGTGCGTGTGGGTGGTGCGGGAAACCATCGCTACAACCTCTCGGACGGGGTGCTTCTCAAGGACAACCATATTGACGCTGCGGGCGGTGTCACCGAAGCCATCAAGGCGGCTCGTGCGCATGCGCCTTTCGTGCGAAAGGTGGAGGTAGAGGTCGAGACGCTCGAGATGGTTCGTGAGGCTGTGGAGGCCGGTGCGGACATCATCATGCTGGATAACATGGATATCGATGCACTACGCGAGGCCATCGAGCTTATCGGCGGCCGTGCCGAGGTTGAGGTGTCGGGCAATGTGACCGCACAGAATGCTGCCCGCCTTGTGGACCTCGGGGTAGACTACGTCTCGTCGGGTGCGCTGACACATTCTGCGCCCATCCTTGACCTTTCGCTAAAGCACCTGAGGGTTCTGGAGGAAACGTCGTGACCACTGTGACGGGGGAGATGCGCAGAGCTCGCATCCTTGAACTGCTTGAAGAAGCTGTTGAGCCTCTCTCAGGCACCGCTTTGGCGAAGGAATGCGGTGTCAGTCGGCAGGTGATTGTGCAGGACATGGCGCTCTTGCGCGAAGGCGGTGCACACGTGAGCTCGACCAACCGAGGCTACGTGTTGGAGCATACGGAGGTGCGTCCGCGCCGCCTCTTCAAGGTGCGTCACACTGACGAGCAGATCGTGGATGAGCTGAACGCCATCGTCGATTTGGGTGGTATCGTGGAGGACGTGGTGGTCAACCACCGTACCTATGGACGGCTTTCGGCGCGCCTGGACGTGTCGAGCCGCCGCGATGTGCAGCGCTATCTGGAGAATCTGAAGGATAGTAAGTCGGTGCCCCTCATGCACGTGACCAGTGGCTATCACTTTCATCATGTGAGCGCCGACAGCGAGGACATCCTCGACGAAATAGCGATGGAGCTGGGCTCACTGGGCTTTCTGGTGGATCGCATGCCCTACGAGCAGGACCTGCAGTAGCTTGCCCGGGACGATAGCCAAGGGCTAGCCAGACGCGTTGGAAGGACGGTCCAAGGAGACCTTTCGCGGGCCCTCATGTCAACGTGGTGAGGCAGGCTTCGTACTCCGCCGCAAGGGTGCTTTTCGCATGGACAGGGAAGACGAAGAAGCTGCTGAAGGGCTTCGCTCTTATCGTTAAGATAAAGAGGCTAGGTTGTGGCTTCAATTGGGGATTCTGACTGTTCATCGTCTAGAGGAGGGATGCATGGAACTCTTGCAACAGCTTCTTCCAGATATCGACCGGGCGTCCCTTGTCGGGAAAGCGCTGCTGCTTTGCGTTGTGGTTCTCGTCACAATGATTGTGCAGCGGCTGTCCGTGCGTTTCGTCAAACGAGTGCTTGAGCGCTACGAGGTGCCTTCTGCCTCCATCTTCATCAACCTCCTGCGCGGGTTCATCTGGAGCTTTGCCCTGCTCTTTGTTCTGCATCCGGTATTCGGCATCGAGCCGACTGCCTTCGTTGCTGCGCTGGGCGTTTCCTCAGTTGCCTTGTCTTTCGGTTTGCAAGATACGATTTCCAACCTAATCGGGGGCCTCTCCCTCATGCTTTCGCGCGTCATCGTGCCTGGTGACGTTGTGACGGTGGGCGGATTCACAGGTACCGTGCGCGACATCAACTGGCGCGTAACGGAGCTTGAGGCGCGCGGGCACAATGTGGAGGTAATCCCTAACTCCGTGCTTCTGAAGTCGTCGTTTACCAAACTGACGCCAGGGGCAGCTGCGGCCTGTTCCATCACGTTTGTGGTGCGCTCAGATGTTGACCCCGCCATCGTTGAGGCGGAGGTCATCGAGGCGACGAAGGTCCTTGGCGACCTGGCCGATCCTGAGCGTAGACCCGTCATCAAATTTGGGGCAATGGATGCCTACGGCACGACTGTCACGCTCGTGTCATTTCTAAAGCCTGAGGCTCAGCTGATGGACGCCAACGATCTCATCATCAGGCAGCTTATGGGCAAGCCGTGGTTGGCGAGAGTTGTTTAACGGTTCTTTTTGGAAAGGGTTTTGGAAAGGGACGCCATGAAGGTTGGAATCATCGGGGCAATGCAGGAGG
>JAFWLX010000125.1 GCA_017510875.1 Atopobiaceae bacterium
ATGCCAGGGGGCGGGGGGCGGTGGCTTGCTCCGGGAATGCCCCCGCCCCCGTCCCCGTGGCATGTATGGCGGCGAAACCTTGCCGACGTGATATGGTTCCGCCGCCATCCATTCCTATCGCCAGATGTGGGCAACCGCCTCCCACGGGCGAAGCACGCCTGCCTCGCCTGGGTCGTCATAGTTGCCAATCAGCAGCTCGCCATCCGCGCAGGCCAGCGCCGGCTGCTCCTCGCCCGAGAAGTTGCACTGTACCAGCACGCGCACATCGTCAAGCTTGCGCTCGTAGGCTAT
This sequence comes from Atopobiaceae bacterium, assembly GCA_017510875.1. Lineage (GTDB taxonomy): Bacteria > Actinomycetota > Coriobacteriia > Coriobacteriales > Atopobiaceae > UBA1367. Next base: position 292 of record JAFWLX010000125.1, read on the forward strand.
GACCTTGTCGCTTGCCGCGTCCAAGAAGCGCACGTCGCCAGCCTGGACTACCGGAAGCTCCTTGCGTAGGGCAATCAGCCGCTGGTAGTAGGCTCGCACAGAGTGCGGGTCGGCCATCTCGGCCTCGGCGTTGATCCACGCATGGTTTGCCGGAAGCGCCAGCCATGGCGTACCGCTCGTGAATCTGCCCGTCTTGCTCCCGTCCCACGCCATGGGATAGCGTCCGTCGTCGCGCGAGCGGGCGTGCACGATCTTGAAGGCCTCCTCGGGGGTGTGCCCTCGCTCCTGGATGATACGGTAGTAGTTGTGGGACTCCACGTCGCGGTACTGCTCAATGCTCGTAAAGTCCGTGATGGTCTGGCCAAGCTCCTCGCCCTGGTAGATGTAGGGCGTTCCCCGCATAAGGTGCGTGCAGGTGGGAAGCAGCGTGCTCGACTCGTACCAATAGTTGACGGTGTCTCCAAAGCGCGAGTTGGGCCGTGGCTGGTCGTGGTTGGACCAGAAGAGCGAGTTCCAACCGCCGCCGGCCGTCATCTTCTCCTGCCAGGTGCGGTACAGGTCGCGCAGCACGTCAATGTCCGGCTCCATCAGCTCCCACTTCTCACCGTCGGGATAGTCGACCTTAAGGTGATGGAAGTTGAAGACCATGGCCAGCTCATGGCTCTCGGGGTTGGTGTAGCGAATGCAGCTGTCGAGCGAGGTGGCACTCATCTCACCCACTGTAAGCAGGCCGTCTATGCCGCCGCGACGCACCATGTCCTGCAGGTACTCGTGGATGCGCGGGCCGTCGGAATAGAAGTGCTTGCCATCGGTGTCATCGCTTGGCCAGCCTGCAGGCTTGGAGACGAGGTTGACTACGTCAAAGCGGAAGGAGCTCACGCCCTTGCGCTGCCAAAAGCGCAGTACCTTACCCAGTTCGGCACGAACCTCGGGATTGTCCCAATCCAAGTCCGCCTGGCTCACGTCAAAGAGATGCAGGTACCACTTGTTGAGCGCGGGCACATACTCCCAAGCATTGCCGCCAAACTTGCTCTCCCAGTTAGTGGGTGGCTCGCCGGGATCGTCCGCTGTGGCGTCTGGCGCGGCGTCCACAAACTTGTAGTAGGCAAGGTACTTGGGGTCGCCGGCAAGCGCGCGCTGAAACCACTCGTGGCTGGTAGAGGTGTGATTGAACACCATGTCCAGCATAAGGCCAATCCCACGGGCGTCTGCCTGGGCTGCGAGCTGGTCAAAGTCGTCCATCGTGCCAAAGAGCGGGTCGATGGCGCAGTAGTCAGCCACGTCGTAGCCGTTGTCGTTTTGAGGGCTGGGGTAGAACGGCGTGATCCACAGGTAGTCGACGCCCAGGTCTGCCAGGTAGTCAAGCTTGGAGGTGATGCCAGGCAGATCGCCGATGCCGTCACCGTCCGAGTCGCAGAACGAACGCACGTAGATTTGATATACGACCTTCGAGCCAAGAAAGCTTGCACGGTCGTCGAGAACGCTCATGAGCATCTCCTTTCACACTTTCACAGCGCTTGGATCACGTAAAACGGGGTGTCCCCGGCAAGGACATGGCTCCTTGCCGGGGACGAGGGAAGGGGGGGCTACTTCAGCGATGCCGCCACTGCCTGGGCCTGCTTGTCAACGCCCTGGCGCTTGCCGACGATGTAGGTAAGCACGAAGGGAACGACGATGGCCACCAGCATGCACACGGCGTACATGGGCATGGACTGCGGCTGCATGGCAAGGATGCCGGGCAGGCCGCCGACGCCGATGGCGTTGGCCGTGCAGCTGAAGGCGCAGGACAGGAAGCCGGCACAAGCGGAGCCGATCATTGCGCAGACAAACGGGAAGACGTACTTAAGGTTGACACCAAAGATAGCCGGCTCGGTGACGCCCAGGTAGCAGGAGAGGCAGGCGGGGATGTTGACCTGCTCGGCGTCATCGTCACCCTTCTGCAGGACGATCATGGCGAGGACGGCAGAGCCCTGGGCGATGTTGGAGAGAGCGATCATGGGCCAGAGCATGGTGCCACCGTAGTCGGCAATAAGCTGCAGGTCGATGGCATTGGTCATGTGGTGCAGGCCGGTGATCACGAGCGGGGCGTACACGCCGCCAAAGATGGCGCCAAAGAGCATGCGGGCGGGACCGGTGATGCCGGCGTAGACGACGGCGGAGACGGCCGATCCAAGCGCCCAGCCGATGGGGCCAAGCACAAAGTGGGCAGCCATGACGCCAAGGAGCAGCGAGCAGAACGGCACCACGATCATCTGGATGATGGACGGGGTAATCTTCTTGAAGAAGCGCTCAAGGTAGTTGAAGGTGATGGCCGCTAGGATGGCGGGGATGACCTGCGCCTGATAGCCCACCATGTGGACCTGCGCAAAGCCAAAGTTCCAGCTGTACTGTTCCCAGGTTTCGGCCGTGGCACCGGCGACGGAGTAGGCGTTCAGCAGCTGGCTAGACACGAGCGTGAGGCCCATGACGATACCAAGCATCTCGGTGCCGCCCATCTTGCGGGTGACCGACCAGCAGATGCCCACGGGGATGCCCAGGTGGAAGACGGCCTCACCAATGAGCCACAGGAAGTGGTTGACGCCGCTCCAGAAGACAGACATGGAGGCCAGCGTGGCGTTACCATCAGGCCCAAAGTAGGGCATGTCGCCCAATACGTTGCGGAAGCCCAGGATCAGGCCGCCGGTGATGATTGCCGGGATCAGCGGGGCAAATACTTCGGCGATGGCGCCCATCAGGCGCTGCAGGGGGTTGCCCTGTTTAGCCGCGATGGCCTTGGCCTCGTCCTTGGAGACGCCAGTGATGCCCGAGACGGCCACGAAGTCGTCGTAGAAGTCCCCAACCTCGTTGCCGATGATGACCTGAAACTGGCCGGCCTGCGTGAAGCTGCCCTTGGTGGACTTGAGCGCCTCGATGGCAGGGACGTCGGCGATGGACGGATCGGCCAGCGTGAAGCGCATGCGTGTGACGCAGTGCGTGAGGGCGACGATGTTCTCCTTGCCACCCACTAGGCGCAGCAGCTCGCGCGCGTCGTTTTCGAACTTGCCCATGGTTCTTCCTTCCTGTAAGGGTCGTTGCCTTCGCTGGCGGCAGTCCGGATCTGCCGCGGGGACTTGCGTTACCTTGTGCCCCTTGCTTGGCTCTGAGTATGGCATGGCCCGTCTACCTGCACAATTGCAAGTTATCTGCATAAGTTGCTGGTCAGAGGCCTATACTGGTGCACAACATCTGAACGAGTGGGGGTCTAGCTGCATGAAGTCCATCTACTACGAGATCTTTGAGAGCCTTCGCGACCGCATCGAAGACGGGGAATTTCCGTATCAGTCATACATTCCCTCCGAGGCGGTGCTCGTGGAGGAGTACGAGTGTTCGCACAACACGCTGCGTAAGGCGCTCTCGGTCCTAAGATTGCATGGTTACGTGCAGCCCATCCAGGGCAAGGGCGTGCTCGTCATCTGGCAGCCCAGCCGAGGCGCCGACTTTGTCCTAGGCGACATCGAGACCTTCAAGGAGGCAGCCGAGCGCAATGGCATGTCTACCACAACCAAGGTGCGTTCGTTTGAGCTCATTCGGGCGGATGCCGAGCTTGCGGACGCAACGGGCTTTGCGGAGGATGCGGAGCTCTATCGAATCGAGCGCGTACGCCACCTGAACGGCCAGGCGCTCATCTATGACATCAACTACCTGCTGGCTTCGGTGGTGCCGGGCCTCACACCCCAGATTGTTGAACGGTCCGTCTACGAGTACTTGGAGGGCACGCTGGGCATGCATATTGCCACGTCCAAGCGCACCATCCGTGTGGAGCGTGTTACTAGCGCCGATCGCATGGCGCTCGACCTATTGGATTACACGATGGTGGCGGTCGTCCACGGTCAGACCTTTAATTCGGACGGCGTGATGTTCGAGGTGACCACCTCGCGGCATCGGCCCGACTTCTTCACCTTCCACGACACGGCCATCCGAGGATACTGAGCCGCATACAACATGCGAGCGAAACAGCTTCCCCCAAGTTGGGCGCATGCGCAAAAAAAGGCCCCGAAGGGCCTAAGTGAGGTACGCGCGGGCTTGTTTGTGAAAGGTTTAGCGTGACTTTAGCAGGTTGGCAAACTCGAGCGCCTTGCCCACGTCGCCGTCCACCTTGAGCTTGCGCAGCGTAAACGCAGCCACGGGGTCGAGCTTGCCGTCCAGGAGCTTGTCGTAATTCTTCATGTTGATGGTGATGCCGCAGCTGCGGTCCGCGTAGTCGTACGGCTCGACCGAGATCTTGCCATCCTTGACCTCGACGTACAGTACGCCGCCCTCCTTGAGGTTTACCTGTACGGCAAGGAAGTCCTTGCCCGAGGCGTCAATCTGTCCGGCAACCGCGCGCGTCTTAGCCAGCAGCTCTTCGAATGTCATCCCTGCTCCTTTCCCGGGTATCCGATTTCACATAAGTATACCGGCCCACGCAGGCTCATCCCCGCCGAGTCCCGGCCTGC
>JAFWLX010000126.1 GCA_017510875.1 Atopobiaceae bacterium
CACGGGCCAGCCAGCGCACAACCCTCTGGACTCCGCTTCGGCTCACGCTCCGCCCTTACGGCGCGGCAGCTGCGGACTTTTGTACGAACCCTTCGGGTCTTGACATGCCACTGGCATGTCAAGCAGACAGTCCTCGCTAAACGCCGCGCCGACGGGCGGAGCAGCCTCAGAAGTCGTCCCGAGGGTTGCGCACTGGCTGTCCCGTGAAGAGTGACCATAAGACCTGAGTCTCTGGGCTTTTGATGGGAGATGTCTTGCATGGTGTTGCTGGGGTAGCCTATTGATAAAGTAATGCGAAAACGGCTCGGGGCGGCTGTGCCGTTCCTCACGATACGTAGGGAAAACGCTTATGCCAGGTTTTTTTGCAAGGCTGCTCTCCCATGGCGCGGACAAGCAGCTTAAGGAACTACGTGCGATAACCGACCATGTTGGAGAGCTTGAGCCAACGTTTAAGGCTCTGAGCGATGATGACCTTAAGGGGCAGACGGCCCTGTTCAAGGAGCGCTATGACAATGGCGAGTCGCTCGACAGCCTGTTGCCCGAGGCTTTTGCCGCCGTGCGCGAGGCATCGCAGCGCACCTTGGGTCTGCGTCACTTTGACGTGCAGATCATCGGCGGTATTGCGCTTCATCGTGGCATGATTGCCGAGATGAAGACCGGCGAAGGCAAGACTCTTGTCTCAACGCTGGCAGGATACCTCAACGCGCTTTCGGGCGAGGGCGTTCATATCGTCACGGTAAACGACTACCTTGCCAAGCGCGACAGCGAGTGGATGGGTCAGATCTACCGTTACATGGGTCTTGATGTGGGACTGCTGCAAAACGGAATGCGCCTCAACCTTAAGAAGCCTGCCTACGCAGCCGACGTGACCTACGGCACCAACTCGGAGTTTGGCTTTGACTACCTGCGCGACAACATGGTCACGCGCGCTCCCATGCGCGTGCAGCGTGGGCACCACTACGCCATCGTGGACGAGGTCGACTCGATTCTCATCGACGAGGCACGTACGCCGCTTATCATCTCGGGAGCAGGCACCAAGTCGGCCAGTACCTACAAGGACTTTGCGCGTGCCGTGCGCGGCCTCATCCCTGACGTTGACTTTGAGATGGACGAGGCAAAGCACACCATTGCCACCACCGAGCAGGGCCTCGAGAAGGTCGAGCGTGCGCTGGGCATCGACGACATCTACGCCGACATGTCCGGCCAGCTGGTCAACCACCTGCAACAGGCGCTCAAGGCCCAATACATGTTCCACCGCGATCAGCAGTACGTGGTAGTTGACGGCGAGGTCAAGATCGTTGACGAGTTCACAGGCCGCATCATGGAGGGCAGGCGCTACTCCGAGGGCCTGCACCAGGCCATCGAGGCCAAAGAGGGCGTGCTCGTGCGCGAGGAGAACCAGACCCTGGCCACTATCACGCTGCAGAACTACTTCCGTCTTTACGAGAAGCTTGCCGGCATGACCGGTACCGCCATGACCGAGGACGCCGAGTTCCGCGAGATCTATAACCTGCCCGTGCAGGCTATTCCTCCCAACAAGCCCGTCATCCGCGAGGACCATGACGACCTGGTGTATCAGACCGTAGAGAGCAAGTTTGACGCCGTGGCGCAAGATGTGGCCGAGCGTCATGCCGATGGTCAGCCCTGCCTGGTAGGTACGGTTACGGTCGAGAGCTCCGAGCGCCTCTCGCGCATCCTTGACAAGCGTGGCATTCGCCATCAGGTGCTTAACGCAAAGTACCACGAGCGCGAGGCACAGATTGTGGCTCAGGCCGGTCGCGAGGGTGCGGTTACCATTGCAACCAACATGGCTGGCCGCGGTACCGACATTCTGCTTGGCGGCAACCCCGACTTCATGGCGCAGGACATCCTGCGCGAGCAGGGCATCGATCTTGAAGAGGTGACGCCCGAGCAGCGTGAGGCCGCTCTTGCCAAGGCGCGTGAGATCTGCGCCGTCGAGCGCGAGCACGTGATTGACGCCGGCGGCCTGTGCGTGATAGGCACCGAGCGCCACGAGAGCCGTCGTATTGACAACCAGCTGCGCGGTCGTTCCGGCCGTCAGGGAGACCCTGGCGAGACCCAGTTCTATCTCTCGCTTGACGACGACCTCATGCGCCTGTTTGGCGGCGATCGCATGGATCGCATCAAGGCCATGATGGTCAAGTACGACATGCCGCCCGACATGCCTATTCAGGCCAAGATGGTCACCAAAGCCGTTGAGAGCGCACAGCGCAAGGTTGAGGAAGTCAACTTTGCCATGCGTAAGAACGTCCTTGACTACGACGACGTTATGAACAAGCAGCGCCAGGTTATCTACGAAGAGCGCAACAAGATTCTTGACGGCAAAGACCTCACCGAGCATGTGAGCGACGTCACCTACGACACCGCCGTACGTAAGGTGGACGAGTACTGCTCTGACGCGCTTGACCCCAGCGATTGGGACACCGAGGGCCTTGAGCACTGGCTGAGCGACCTCACCGGTCGTACGGATGTGCCCACCTTTACCGAGGATGACGATCGCACCGAGATTATCGAGACCGTTGACGACTTCATTACCAGCTGCTACGAGGAGAAGACCGAGCGCCTCTCGCCCGAGGTCATGCACGAGCTCTCTGCCCAGGTAATGCTGCGCGTAATCGATACGCGCTGGATGGCCTACCTACAGGAGATGGATTATCTCAAGACTGGTATTGGCCTGCGTGGCTTTGGCCAGCGCGACCCGCTGGTAGAGTACAAGAGCGAGGCGTACGCGGCATTTACCGAGCTGGTCAACACCATGTACGAAGACTTCCTGCGCACCATCCTGCGCATCGAGCTTGTGCGGGCGCCAGCGCCTATGCCCGATGCCGATGCCGAGCCCGCAGAGCTGCGTGGCGCAAGCTACTCGGGGCCAAGCGAGGTCGATGGCGATCAGGGTGGTACCGGGCACGCGGCGGCTTCTGGCCGTGGTCCTGCCCCTGCCGGTCAGGCACCGCGCAACCCCGGCATGCAGCCCGGCCAGTCAACGGTGGCCACCTACCGCAAGTCCGACGACCCCGACCCCTATGTCAACGTGGGCAGAAACGACCCCTGCCCCTGCGGCAGCGGCAAGAAGTTCAAGAACTGCCACGGCAGGAGGTAACACGTGGCAAACACCGATGTCTCAAGGGCCTCGCTCGAGGCCCTGTCGGCACGTCTCGACGAGGTGGAGGGCTACCTGCACATCGATGACCGTCGCGCAGAGGCGCGCCGGCTTGAGGAGCAGAGCGCCCAACCCAACTTTTGGAACGATGCGGACGCGGCAAGCAACGTGATGGCGCAGCTCACCAGGGCACGCGAGGACATTGCTGCCATTGACAACGCGCGCGCCAAGCTCGACGACGCCTTGGCCGCCTTTGAGCTTGCCGAGGAGATGGACGAGGAGGAGCTGCTCGAGGAGGCGGGCCAGCTGTTGGGCGAGCTTGAGGCAGACCTGGGCGAGCTTGAGCTGGCCAGCTGGTTTACCGGCGAGTTTGACCATGGTGATGCCATCGTCACCGTGACGCCCGGTCAAGGCGGCCTTGAGGCCCAGGACTGGTGCGAGATGCTCTTTCGCATGTACCTGCGCTACTGTGACCGGCGCGGTTGGAAGGTTACGGTCAACGATGCGCCGGCCGGAGAGGCCATTGGCCTTGACCGCGCCATGTTCACGGTGAGCGGCCATAACGCCTACGGAATGCTTCGTGCCGAGCAGGGCGTGCACCGCCTGGTGCGCATCTCGCCCACCGATGCCAAGAAGCGCAGGCAGACCACATTTGCCGGCGTCGAGGTGCTGCCGGTGCTACCCGATGACGTTGAGGTTGACATCAACCCCGATGACCTGCGCATCGACGTGTTCCATAGCCATGGTCATGGTGGTCAGGGCGTCAACACCACTGACTCGGCGGTGCGTATCACGCACCTGCCCACGGGCATTGTCGTGACCTGCCAAAACGAACGCAGCCAGCTGCAAAACAAGGCCTTTGCCATGAACGTGCTGCGATCCAAGCTCTTCGAGATGGAACTTGAGCGCCGTGCCGCCGAGATGGACGAGCTGCGCGGGCCCAAGCACGACATTGCTTGGGGCAATCAGATCAGGAGCTACGTGCTCTACCCGTATCAGATGGTCAAGGACCTGCGCACCGGCGTGGAGCGCGGCAACGTTGACTCGGTCCTCTCCGATGGAGACCTTGACGAGTTTGTGGTGGGCTATCACCGCTGGTCAGTGGGCGAGGCAAAGGCGTAAGAAGCGTGGAAAAGTGACCGTCCCCCAATCCACGGTGGCCTGAACAACGTGGATTGGGGGACGGTCCCTTTTCCACGCAGTTGGCTTCTCGTTCCTATGGGTCTTTTGCGGTACCTCTGACATGCGTGTCTAGCCATACTCGCCCTCTGATATCATGTTGTATGTTTCTATCAGCGTCGCAACGTGGAAGAAGGAGCTCTTGTGGCAAGCCATTTTCGCAGCACAGAGCGACATGAGGACAATCTAG
>JAFWLX010000127.1 GCA_017510875.1 Atopobiaceae bacterium
CAGTTGATGCCCACGTCGACAACAACCTGCCCCTCGTCTGCGGAATCGGCACCAACCGTGCCAATATGCCCGGCAGCCACCACCACAATCTCGGCGCGACGGCAATGGGCGTCAAGGTCGCGCGTTCGCGTATGGCACATGGTGACCGTGGCATTCTTGGCCTGCAGCATCATTGCCACGGGCTTGCCGATGACAAGCGAGCGACCTACCACCGCAACGTTGGCGCCCGCAAGGTCATAGCCGTAGTAGTCGAGCAGCTGTATGCAAGCCTCAGCTGTGCAGGGCGGAAAGCCCAAAGACTGATTGGCAAAGACGCCAAAGAGAGAGCTTTGCGTTATGCAGTCAACGTCTTTGGCCGGGTCGAGCGCCGCGCAAGCAGCCACCTCGTCAAGCGATGACGGTAGCGGGCGAAACATCAAACACCCGTGAATATCCGTGTCTGCGTTGACATCGCCTATGACCTGTAACAGCTGCTCTTGGGTGCAGTCTGCTGGAAGCACGAACATGCGCACGGCTATGCCCACGGCATCGCAACGCTTGGTTGCACCACGCTCGTAGGAAAGGTCGTCTTCACGCTCTCCCACACGCACTATGGCAAGCGTTGGCGTGATGCCCCTGTCCTTAAGAGCGGCCACGCGTACGGTCAGCTCATCCGTCAGCTTTTTTGCCACAGGAAGGCCCTTTAGCAACCGTGCCATCTGTGCTCCTTTCCTTTGCGGAATCGTATTGCTGCAGGCGCAAGAAAGCCCGCCAACAGCCATGGATGCGGCTTGGCCTTAACGTCCTCGTATCGAGGCTGCAACAGCGTCAGCGCAGGCTTGCGCGCGAGGCAGGTACTCTGTAAGCATCTCGTCACACTCTGCCTCGGTCTTCTGGGCAAAGGCGCGATCCACAAGCGTTTTGGTATTGACAAATACGTTGAGGCTTGCCGCCTCAAGCGCCGCCTTGCACAGAAGCGCACCGCAACCAACGTCAGAAATCATCAGGCGCGAGCCCTTCTCGCCCATCTCTTCCAATAGAGTGATGGCACGACAAATCTGGCGCATCATAGCAAGAGGGGCCACACAGGCGCCCTTGGTGCACTCCTCCAACACCTGGGTGCGATTAGGATCTTCGCGCGGGATGCCATAGGCTTTAGACAGGGGCTCAAAGGCGTCGGCATCCTCTTGTATCAGCTCGATTAGACTCATGCGGATGTCCTGCGCCTCGGCTAGCATCCTTTGCACGTCGTCCTCGACGGCCGCATAGGCCTGCTTTCCAGAAGTATAGTTGCCCACCATAGAGCAGAGGGCAACACCCAATGCCCCCGCCAAAGCCGCAGCGCCACCACCTCCAGGCACAGGCTCCTTGGCGGCCAGCGCCTCGGCAAATGACCCACAGCTTAAGGCAGTCAGATTCTTGTCCATTGGCATCTCTCCCCTTTGGTCACACGGTGTTCTTGGAAAGGCATATTGGCGAAGCGTTAGAACAGTCCCGTAATGCGGCCATCTGGCGTCACATCAATGCTTTCGGCAGCAGGAATGCGCGGCAGTCCGGGCATCGTCATGATGTTGCCCGTCTGAGCTACGATAAAGCCTGCGCCTGCACAGGCTTTTATGCTGCGCACCGTTATCCTGAAGTTGCGCGGTGCACCAAGCTTGGCGGGATCATCCGAGAAGGAATACTGCGTCTTGGCCATACAGATGGGAAGATTGCCAAAGCCCAGTCCCTCAATTTCCTCAATCTGCTTACTCAGAGGGTCTATATGCACGCCATCGGCATGATAGATGCGCCTGGCAATGGTTTCGATCTTCTCCTCTACGGGAAGGTCGAGATCATAGGCAAAGTGGAAGCTGCTTGGCTCGGTGCACAGGCGCTCAACCTCGTCCGCCAGCGCACGACCGCCTTCACCGCCCTTGGCCCACACCTCAGAGAGCACCACGTTCACACCAAGACTATGGCACCTGTCCTGTACCAGGGAAATCTCGGCTGCGGTATCGGTTGGAAACGCGTTGATGGCCACCACGCAGGGCAAGCCATACACCTCGCGGATATTACGCACGTGCTGGAGCAGGTTGGGAAGCCCTTCCTCAAGCGCCTGCAGGTTTTGGGTCGTAAGCTCGTCTTTGGGAACACCCCCGTTGTACTTAAGGGCGCGTACCGTTGCCACCACAACCACAGCGCTTGGCACCATCCCCGTAGCACGGCATTTGATGTCAAAGAACTTCTCGGCACCAAGGTCGGCACCAAAGCCGGCCTCTGTTATCACGTAGTCGGCCATCTTCATGGCAGTGGCCGTGGCCACCACCGAGTTGCAACCGTGCGCGATGTTGGCAAACGGTCCACCATGCACAAAGGCAGGGTTGTTCTCCAGCGTCTGCACAAGATTTGGCTTGATAGCATCCTTGAGTAACGCCGCACAGGCACCCTCGACGCGCAGGTCATGCACCGTGACGGGCTTACGATCAAAGGTATATGCAACCACCATTTTGCCAAGACGAGTCTTTAGATCCTCAAGGCTTGATGCCATGCAAAACGCAGCCATGACCTCGGAGGCCACCGTGATGTCAAAGCCATCGTCACGCGGCATCCCGTTGACTACGCCACCCAACCCGTCAACAACGTTGCGCAATTGGCGGTCGTTCATGTCAATACAGCGGCGCCACACCACCCGCCGCGGATCTATGCCCAGCTTGTTGTCCCACTTGATGTGATTGTCAAGTATGGCAGCAATGAGATTGTTGGCTGCGCCAATAGCATGGAAGTCCCCGGTAAAGTGCAGGTTGATGTCTTCCATGGGGACCACCTGAGCGTACCCGCCGCCAGCCGCTCCTCCCTTGACGCCAAACACGGGACCAAGCGAGGGCTCGCGCAGGCAAAGCATGGTCTTGCGCCCAGTAAGATTCATGGCGTCGGCCAAGCCCACCGATGTGGTGGTCTTGCCCTCGCCTGCCGGCGTGGGGTTTATGGCCGTAACCAGAACGAGCTTTGCCCTGCTTGGCATGTCCTTCATGGTGTTAATATCAACCTTGGCCTTGTACCTGCCGTATAGCTCCAGCTGGTCCATAGAGAGGCCGGCCTTTGCGGCCACCTCTGAGATGTGCTGCATTGTTGCCTCTTGGGCAATCTGAATGTCGCTCTTTTGCTCTGTCATCAACGCTCCTTGTGTCTTGGGCGTCTGTCTATATTAGCTTCTTTAGCTTCAGCCGCAAATTGGCAATTGAACGCCCGCGATACAGCCTTTGACCTATTCCTCCATCTGCAGGGCCAGGAACAACTGGCTAAGGCCATCAAGCACCAAAAAGACGCCGCTCACAATGGGGACAACGCGCACGGCTGCAGCAGGCACCACCATCACAAAGATGCCGGCCGCAAGTGTGATGATCCCCACGCGCAACGACGCCTTGTGCTCGTCCTCGTCATTTGCGCCCACGGTGCGCGCGTACTCGATATCCCTCAGACCTGAGGCCACAATGAGCAGGCCAATCAGGATAAAGAGAATCTTTGCGACGGAGTCCGCAAACAGCACAACACCGGTTCCAGCCATCATCAGAACGCCTGACAGGGCTAGGGTGCCAAACGGAATGGCGTCTTTGCTCTGCGCCTGCAGCAGCTCGGCCACAAAGGTCATGAGCCCAAACAACGCGCATGCAAAGCCCATCAGCCGTACGATAAATGCGGTCACATCACTCGGATTGGCAAGGATGGCCGCACCCAAAAAGATGAGTAGGGCACCAAAGAGGGTGACAGAAGTTCTTGTACGCTCAAATAGGCTGCCCATACTGGCTCCTTGGTCTTTTGGCTGCTATGTGCTCATCAAGCATAGCGCATATCACAAGCAGCGATGGGAAGGAGCAATGCGCTTGTCAGTACAATGGCTCAAAGCCAAACTCCTGGTCCACCACGGGAATGTCCTTCACATCGTCGATGGTAAAGCCTCCCAGCCAGCGGCTGCCGTTGTAATAGCGGTTGAGTCCTGCAATCACAGCATCAATCTGCTCCACGATGCCCTGGACCTCAACCGTCACCGAGCCATCGTGCTCGTTTCTTACCCAGCCGGTTGCTCCTACCGCGCTTGCCAGATTGGTTGTGGTGAAGCGAAAACCCACACCCTGCACGCTTCCCACAAAGTGATACCGACGCCTGATTTTGGGGCCAAGCACAGAACCATCTGCCATTTCTTCTCCCCTCTCGGCCGCCTCGGCCATCTGGCGCACCTGCTCGAGCTCTTGGTGCACCAGCTTGTCATCGGCCGTACCACCACCATCTGCCAGCTCGCGCAAAAAGGAAAGCAACCCCATCACACCACCCCTCACCCCTAAGATAGTTGTCCCTTCCATCTTAGCGTGCTGACGGGCAGAGCGGCCTCAGAGTCGTCCCGATAGTCCGGCTCAGACGCACGTGAGCTCAAAGCTTGACGAGCGGGTTACCAAGTGAGTCCATTTCTTCACCCAGACAGCATGTTTTGCTACAGTTATGCACGATTCGCGCATGAAAGGACACTCATGAACCGTCGGCAGCAGCTCGAGGCCATCTTTGTGGACACCGAGGACATGATATCTTCCAATATAACCCTTAAGGAAGCGGCTCGCGCCTCGGCAGGCGCCACAAAGGTCTATGAACCCGATGATTGGCCGGAGCTTGGCGCTGCTAACAGAACTGGAGCGGTACGAGTGAGCGAGCGCCGAAGCTTTGAGGCAGCACGCGCCATTGCCCAAGAGATGCCTGGCGCACGCATTGCCGTGCACAATTTTGCGTCACCCATCAACCCGGGTGGCGGCGTAGTCGCTGGCAGTTCGGCACAAGAAGAGAGCCTCTGCCGTTGCTCGACCCTCTATGACAGCCTCAACCAACGACGTATGTGGGATGCCTA
>JAFWLX010000010.1 GCA_017510875.1 Atopobiaceae bacterium
ACGGCTTGCGGACGCTCGATCCCAAACTGAAGGTCTATGGCGAACGTTGGGCCCAGACTTCCGTCTGCATAGACGTCAAACTGGAAGTCCACCGTCTCCGGTGCGACCGCCATGAGTTCGCTCACGCTCTTGAGCATGGCGTCGTCGTAGGCCGTAAAGCCGGTCTTTTTGAATGCCTCGGCGAGGTGCTGCGGGTCCTGCGCACAGGCCCGTACCTCCGCTGGCTTCAGATATCCGCATACCCGCAATGGAGCATTGGGACGACCTCTAAACAAGCCAAAGAACGAGAGGGGCCAGTAGTCTTCCATGCGCTTCGCGAGGTCTAGGTACAAGGCGGCTCGCTCCGGCTCGCCAATGGCTTTGCAAAACGGCTCGACGAGCTGCGTTTGCCCGCGTGGTTGGAAGTGAATGGCGGCGGCAGGAAGCTCATGATGCTTGGTGTCTAGCTCAAAGCCAAGCGAGACAGATGACTGCGCGTTGTCTATGCCGGCAAACCAGTCGAGGAGCTGCTTGGAACCTGCAGCGGCGGGGGAGTCGATACGCGTGCCTGGTTCCAGCTCGCTATAGAGAACCGTCACATCCAAAAAGGGGTCTCCGCAAAGGGGGAACTCAAGATAGATGCTGGGAAACTCCTTGCCCACCAAAAAAGGAAGCGGTGCGGTTCTCACCCGATTGACGCTATCACCAAACAGCACTGGTCCTCGTCCCTCGTCAGCGGCTTGTAGGAGAAGTACTTGGAATGCGTCGGTATGCGAGAGCGCCTTCATTGTGTCACTTCCTTCTTTGAGACGTGTGACTGGTTGTATGCAGTACGACTCATGATTATAGATAAACATTGGGACAGGCGTACATTGCGGGACCACCGTCTGCGAGTGTTGCCAAAAGATCTCTGGCAACACCACGGCCCGAACCCCCAGGCGAGACCAAGACCTCCGGCAAGGTGTTCGTCGGGAAGTAATCGTGGGGCGTTGGACTCCGCTGGTGCCGATTCTTGCACTGTTGAAACACTTCGAATAATAGCTTTATAGCGTTTAGTATATGATACTGCCATACGAAGGCGAAAGGGGAGTATCTATGAAACACTGGGGAAGAGTTGCGCTCAGCATCGCTCTTGGCCTTGTCATGACGCTAGGTATGTGTCCGAAGCAGGGCATTGCAGAGACGATCGACGTTGAGTCCGATGAGGACGAGGTCGTCATCGACGCGGAGTCCGAGGAGGGGTTCGAGAAAGATGAGCCGCAGCCCGAGGAGCAGGCGGTTACCATTGAGTCGCTCGAATCTCAGGATGAAGAACCGGTCGCAATTGTTCAGTGGTATGAGGGTCCGACCGGAATCGATAGCTTCGGTGAGAAATCCTATGCAGTAATAGATGAGGCGATTGAATACTGGAAAGAGCGTTACCCCGCTGCAGTGCTTTTGCTACAAGGGCAGAGATTGACGGTTCCTGAGAGCTACAATCCAAGATATGACGGTAACAGAGCCATCTCGTTCAATGGGTCCTTCAAGGCGCTTGACCTAGATGGCGCAGAGATGGATATGGATAACTTGCCCATCTATGTCACATGCTCGTCCGGTATAACGGTTGTCCTACGGGATAGTTCAGACCAATTGAATGGCAAGCTCAGTAACGTGACCATATCCGTGGGAAGCCATAATACGTTTAGGTCGATATTGTTAATGGAGGGCGGAACACTTGAAAACAGTGGATCGGCCAACGCACCTTGCGTGCAGGTCCAAAGAAGATCCCGTGCTTCCGCTTACCAACACTTCACGCTTCGGGCTGGCACGATCAGGAATCAGAGCGGCGCCGGAATAGCAATGTCTAAAAATGGAAGATGCATTATGAGCGGCGGTACCATCGAGGGCTGTGCAAGTGGCGGCGTAAACATGGATGCGACCTGTGTGTTCGAAGTAAGCGGTAATCCGATAATTTCGGGCAACACGAAGGACGGACAGACGCAAAACGTCTTTCTGACCGATGGCGCATTCATTACCGTTGCGGGGGCCCTTACGGACGGCGCACGCATCGGCGTGACGACCGCGACGAAGCCCACGGTGGGTAACCCGGTGGTTTTCACCTCTGGCTTCAAGGCTTTCAACGAGGGTGTGGACCCAGCGAAGTTTTTCACGAGTGATGACGATGCCTTTTATGTGTCCTCAAGTTCAGATGGAGAGGCCGTCCTTAAGGTTCGGGAGCACAACTGGAGTTACGCTGCCAATGACAACGTCCTTAGGGCAACATGCACGGACCAGGGGTGCCCGGTAGGTGACCAGACACTGACGCTCTCGGTGGCGGACAAGACCTACGACGGCAAGACGGCGACCGCTACGATTACGGCAAGCTCGGGCTGGACGTTGGACAACGAATTGGCCGTGGTGCCCGACGTGTCGGACGTGACGTACTACCAAAACGGCACGGTACTCGCCGCCGCTCCGTCGAACGTTGGGGACTACACGGCCGAGCTTGTCGTTCCAGGCACCGGGCAGGACCAGGGGGCAATGGTGCGTACGTCCTTCCGTATACGGAAAGCACCCTTGACCGTCACAGCCCAGAACAAGACGATCGCCTTCGGCGAGGCCCCGGCGAATTCTGGTGTGACCTATGCGGGCTTCGTCAATGGCGAGAACGCGTCGGTGCTCTCTGGTGCACTTGTCTACGACTATGGTGGATACAAGGCCAACATGTCTGCGGGTGCGTATGCGATTACGCCATCGGGTCTTGCATCTGGAAACTATGCTATCGCGTATAAGGCTGGCACGCTCACGGTTAAGCCTCAGGTTATGCCGGAACCAAATCCACCTAAGCCTTTGCCGGATCCTATCATCCTGCCCAAAACCGTGTCCGTGAGGGAGGTCGCCCACGTACAAAACAAGGGAACGATGAAGGCTGTCACCGGCGTGGGCAAGGTCATCGGAACCACCGGCAGGTCGCTGAGGCTCGAGTCGCTGCGCCTCTCCCTCCGTGGTAAGCCCATTTCGGGCGGCATCGAGTACTGCTCCTACGTGCAGGAGGTCGGCTGGCAGGGTTGGCGGGCCAATGGTGGTATGGCGGGCACCCAGGGCAAAGCCCGGCGTGTTGAGGCCATCCGCATCGCCCTGACTGGCCGGATGGGGCAGCAGTACGACGTCTACTATCGCGTTCACGTGCAGAATTACGGATGGATGGCCTGGGCGAAGAATGGTGCGAGAGCGGGCACGCGGGGCAAGAGGCTTCGCGTGGAGGCCGTCCAGATCGTGGTCATGCGAAAGGGCGTGTCTGCGCCGAGCAGGACCTACAAAGGCGTTGTACAGACCTACAACAAGGCATTCGTGAAGAAGTCGACGTTGCGTCGCAGCGTCGGCCGGTAGGCGTGGGGTATTTCGAATCATACTAGGGGGGACAAATGAGAAAGCGGGTAAGGTTCGCACTTAGTTTCGCACTATCCGTCGCCATGGTGATGGGCATGTGCCCCACGCAGGGCTTTGCCGATGAGGACATTGTTGTTGAGGTCGCGACGGACGGGGATGAACAGGACGTACAGCTCCAGGATCAGGCCAAAGATGAGGTTGGTGACGAAACCGGTAACGAAGCTGCAGTGGCCGAGGAAGAGGCTCTACTCCAGCCGCAATACGAGAACGTCGTTACCGTGACTATTGAAGAAGATGGAAAAGCGCCACAGACTGTGGAGTCCAGTGACTTGGTACTCGCGCTTGCATTGCTTAATGCACAACAGGCAG
>JAFWLX010000128.1 GCA_017510875.1 Atopobiaceae bacterium
GCGCAGACATTGAATACTCCTACCGGCTCCACGTAATAGCGCTGCAACCCTTGTCCGTATTTTTTGGTGACGACCCAACCTTCCTTTGTGGGAGTGCGACCATCATTGTCGGCAAGATAGACTGTATTGCCCTCACGATGAACACCGCGTAGTACATAGCCCGCAGGAAGGGTGTAGTGTGCCCAGCCGTCACTTGAGGGGCCAACATGCGCCACGCAAAGTCCGTGGTCTTCTTGGTAGAGGTAGTAGCGTTCCAAGGACCCTTTTGTGTAGGCAGTCGTAACATACCAACCCTCGTGCGTGGGCGCACGACCGTCGTTGTCTGCCAGATAGACCACATCGCCCTCGCGGTGCAAGCCACGAAGGACATAACCGGTATCGAGCGTATAATGCGCCCAGCCCTTTGTTGAGGGACCAATCATTGCGGCGCAGGCTTCGCTCTGGTCTACAGGCTCTACGTAGTAGCGCTGAATACCTTGCCCATAGGCGGTGCTGACAATCCAGCCCTCTTTTGTAGGAAGACGACCATCGTTGTCTGCAAGATACACCACGTCACCATCTTGGTACGTACCACGCACAATGCAACCGTCGGGCTTTGCATACGCCCACCAGGCACCATTCTTCTCGTCGGGAGAGACAAGCCGCTGCTGTGCCAGCACGCCATCGTTGCCAAGCCAATAGCGCTGCAGTCCAGCCTTTGACCCTTCTGGAGAGATGCTGGTTACCAGCCATCCTACGGTGGGTTGGCCGTTTTGATAGTAGCGATAGGTGCCGTCCGACTCGTCTTTTTGCCAGCCGTCAGACTGCGCCAGAGGGACAATGTCTTGCACCAAGGCGTCCTGCTCACCGTTGTCAGATGAGATTTTAAGGGTCTGGTTGGGAGCCATCTGCTGCCCTGCATTGTCAGGCTGCCCTGCATTGTCAGGCTGCCCTGCATTGTCAGGCTGCCCTGCATTGTCAGGGATAGGCACAGATTCGATATCTGCCACAGCATCCTCGGTATCGCCAGATGAAAGAACTTCTTGCGCTACGTCATCGTCTGACACACCAGAGACTTCCTGAACGTTACCGTCTGCGTCCTCGTACTCGCCAGGTGCTGCCCCGGCCACGATAAGACCCGCGTCAACCTGGCATTCAACGACATCAGAGGCATCTTGTTCGGCATGCGCATTGGGGCAGGGTGCCACCATAAGCAGACAGATGGCAACGGCAACTACCACTCCAATGCTGCGAGCAAGCTCGAGCACACGGTCGTACACCTGCGAGCGGCCAATGCCCCTCTCGCGGGCAAGCCGCTTGGCAAGGGCGCTTTTTGGCTCGCCTGCGTTAAGTCCAAAGACGATAGCCTCATCAAGGGTCAGCTCTTCTACCTGCGCAGACATGTGTTCCTCCCCCGCCACGGGCCCTTCTACCACAATGACGCACTCACCCTTGAGCTCGCCACGCTCGGCTATGCGGCCAGCAAGACTGGCCGCAGTGTCACGTACTACCTCCTCGTGCAGCTTGGTGAGCTCGCGCACCAGAGCAACGCGACGGAGCGGATAGACCTGTGCAATGACAGCCAGAGTGGACGCCACCCTACGGGGTGACTCGTAAAACACCAGCGCGCCGGGAATGCTGGCCAGCTCGTGCAGGCGCTGGATTATGGGACCATGCTTGCGCGGCAGAAAGCCCTCGAAGAAGAAGTGGTCCATAGGCAGCCCCGAGGCCACCAGCGCGCAGATTACCGCAGAGGGACCTGGTATTACCTCGACGCGCATACCGGCGTCCAGTGCGGCATCAACCAGTCGCTGTCCCGGGTCCGACACGCCCGGCATGCCCGCATCGGAGACAAACGACACGTGCTCGCCCGCCTCAAGACGCTCCAGCACTGTCTGTATGCGTCGCTCAAGCACGTTCTCGTCGGCACGCAAAAGCGGCACATGCACATTGAAGTGCGCAAGCAGCCGCGAGGTCACGCGCGTGTCCTCGCAGAGGATGACCTGCGAGCTCTGCAGTGTGTCCACCATGCGCGGCGAGGCATCCGAGAGGTTACCGATGGGCGTACCCACCACCGAGAGCAGGCCAGCGGACGTGTCGCCTTGGACGGCCATCAGTCGAGCATCCTGCGCTCGAAGGTTGCAAGGGCCACGCGCGCATCCCAGCCCACCAGACGGCCAGAGGTCTTCCAGGTTTGGAAGAACCAGCCCGGGCAGGATGCAAAGGCCGACACCTGCTCGCTTACATACACGCGCGCTAGGGCAATGCGGCCCTCCGGCGTCATCATGGAGTCGGCATAGGGCAACGAGGCCGACCACTTGCCCACCATGGTGGGCAGCCCGCTCTTCTCGGCCTTTGCCAGATATCTTCTAGACTTGTCGACCAAGCTGCGCACCGCAGAGGGGCCCGATGCGTCAACGTGATCGGTGTGATGGAAGAGGTGACAGTCGAGCCATACGTTGTGATAGGAATCTTGGGCCATAAAACCGCGCCAGGCTTTGGGACGGCCGGCATCGGGAAGCACCACCAAGGCCTCCTGGCCTGCGTTGGCACGGATGACATCGTAAGCATCGCGATAGTAGTTGCGCAGCGAGTGAAGCGGTATGCCGTCAGAAAGCGAGAACCACTCGCGCTCTTGGGTACGAGGGTCATCGGCTACCTCGATGCCCAGAAGACCTATACGCGAGGCATAGCGCTGGGACAGGGCTCCCAGCACGTTGAGCAGATCGGCTCGATACTCCGAGAAGTTGACCTGGTCGCGCACCAGCGCGGCATTATCGTATGCGCTCCCGGGAGAGACGGCCAACGCCAGCAATACGTTGAGTCCTACCTCCTCGGCCCAGTCGAAGGCGTGATCTACATGCTTGATACAACCCACATAGGGGCCTGGCTCGGGTCCGCGATGCCCAAACACGTACCATGGCACCGAGAGCCGCACCGCGTTAAAGCCGCGCGCCGCAATCTGCGTGAAGTCTGCCTGAGACATAAATTCTTTGCGGTGCTTGTCTACCAGCTTGCGGTAGCGAGTGGCCCCAAGCGACGAGATGAGCGTTGGCTCGTCAAGCGCACCAGAATCGGCAAAGAGCTCTGGGGTGACCCAAGGCTCGAGCGTAAGCCATCCGGCAAGATTGACCCCATGAAATGCTCGTAGCAGCATGTACGTATCTCCATTGAGAGCGCGGCACGGTAACAAGTTTCAGTATACGCTCCCCGCACGACACAATTGCTGCCAACTCACCGCAAATCAGCGGGCAGCTTTGCCCTTCTCCCTAAGCCCCGCTGCAACCACAAGCGTTGCGGCGGCGGCCAAAAGCAGGGGGGCCACCGGCCAAGAAGCGCAGGGATCGGCCGTCTTGGGGAGAGTCTTTCTTGTGGTAGATGCGCTTGTGGTGGACGTGCTCTTGGTCTGTGTGCCACCACCCGTGGTTGACTGCTTGTCCGGGTTGGTCCCCGTTGCGGGAATCACCTCGGTTCTGGTCTTACCGCACGCCGTACACGTAAAGAGCTTTTCGCCGTCAGTAGTTGCAGTGGCTTGCCTGGTCACCTTGCCGCCGTCCCATACGTGATTGCCTGTGGGGGCAATGGGCTCGGTTTTGGTCATCCCACATTGGGAGCAGGTAAACGTACGCACGCCCTCTTCCTCGCAAGCGGGCTCTTTGGTAACGGTACCGCCGTCCCATACGTGGTCCATCTCTACCGCCGTTGCGCGCAGGTACATCTTGCCGGGCTCGCTGGGGCTATACCCCAACGCGTAGACCTTGCCCTGATGATAGGTGGCTATCTGGTTGTTGTCCTTGAAATAGGATGACGTGCGCTCGTACTCCTCAAATGTCGAGGAACCGCCTGCAAGCAGATGGGTGTCACTCTCATCGTCAACGCAACCCACCGAGGCTAGGCCACAGGGCATTCCCGCCAAGGCGATGTCGCTTAGATAATAGCCCTCGGCCAGAATGCCAGCATCAGCCAGCTCGTCCATAAAGGTTTCGAGACTTACCACATGATCGGTTTCTGCATGGCCGAACTGATGTAGCCCACTTGATCCATCGACAAATCGACGATCTTGGTACCACCGTCAGCCGTGTTGGCCACAAAGCCAAAGAGCTTGATGCTCATCTTATCAAGCCCAAGATTAGCTGCCGCACGAAGCGAGACAAGGGCGATGTCATCTGCCGAGGTGTCCGCGGGAACCTTGATGAATACGCTTTCACCTGTCATGTAGATTGGAACAGTCGGCGCCACCGCAACGTAGTTGGGCTCGGCAGAGATGACCTGCGGATTCTGACACAATGATGAGACGAACCATCTACTCGCTGGTAGGGGCGCTTTCTCCTCCGGCCTGCTTGTTGCGACCTCGGCCTCCACGACGGCGGCGACGCTTGGGCTTTGATGGCGCATCTTGGGCGCCATCCTTGGGCTGCTGCGCCTTCTGGGGTGCGGGGGCCTTGTGCTTGGGTGTGGTTTGCTTCTCGGCTGCGGGCTGCTGGGCAGTGGCAGCTCCACCGCGATCGCCCGGACGGCGCTTGCGTTTGGGCTGCATGCCACGGGGACGCTCGGAGCCGGCTCCACCCGCTTGCTGGGTCTTGCCGCCCTGCTGCCTGCCGGGCTTCTGCTTTTGCGGTTGCTTGGGCGCTTGCTGCTCGCCCTCGGCTGCCACGTGATGGCGGCGACGGCGACGGCTTGATGCGGGTTGAGCAGGCTGATCGGCCGTAGGTGCGGCTTTGCCCTCGCTCTCTGGTGCAACAGCCTCGGGAGCCTGCGTCTTCCTGCGCCTGCGCCTCGAGCGACCAGCAGACTCGCTCGCAGCCTCTTTCTTGACCTGCTGCGCCTCGTGGGGGGCGGCTGTCGCGCCGCCTTGCGATGCGCGTGCCTCGCCAGAGGCCTTGCGCCTGCGACGACGCGTCGTGGTCTCGACAAAGATGTCAGACTCGTCAAAGGTCTCTTCTGGCACTATGCCCATCTGTCGGTCAAGGTCGGCTAGCGCCATCTTTATCTCGGGAGACTCAAGCTTGTCAAGCGCCGATCTGGGCACCGTGTCGGGACGGCAGGGACAACCCAGCTCCTCGGACTTCTTGTGGGCAGCTTCAGAACACTCCATGTCGGCAAGCGCCACGCGCACCTGCTTTCCGTTTTCAAGACGTAGGCAGATCTGCTCTTTGGGCGTGTCGTACTCCACAATCTTGCCCTTGCCCAAAGGAGTCTCGATAACCGCATTGCGCTTGGGAGCACGGCCTTTGAAGTCGCGATAGGCCTCAAACTCGTAGCGCAGGCAGCACATAAGACGTCCGCAGGCGCCGCTGATCTTGGCAGAGTTAAGCGGAAGGTCCTGCTCTTTGGCCATGCGGATGGACACGGGCTCAAACTGCTTGCCAAAGCGCGTGCAGCAAAGCTCCTGGCCACAGTGGGCAAAGCCACCAATGATGGCCGCCTCCTCGCGCACGCCAATCTGACGCATGTCAATACGCTCGTGAAGCTCGCGCGAGAGGTCACGCACCAGCTGCCTGAAGTCAACGCGATCTTCTGCCGAGAAGTAGCAGACAACCTTCTCGCCGCCAAAGAGGTACTCGACACCCACAGGCTTCATGTCAAGCTCGGACTCGAGCACCAGCCGACGGAAGGTAGGGAAAGCCTCCTCCCCCGCCTCGGCAAGCGCCTCGGCGCGGTCAAGGTCCGCCTCGTTGGCAATCCTGAGCACGGGCTTTAGGGTTGCATCGCCTATGGTCTCATGCAGGCGCTCGTAGTCCATCTCTATGGGATCTGTGGTGGCAAGGCCAATCTCCTCGCCACGCTCGGTTGAGCAGATAACGTGATCGCCCTCTTGGGCACCCGAGTCCGCCGGGTCAAACCAAAGGTCTCGAGCGGCATATTTAAACTTCACCGGTATGACGGTTGGCATGCAAGTGCCTCCTTGACACGCAAAAGCATGACCTCAAAGGCCAGCTGGGGATTCACATTGTGCGCGATGTTATCGGCGGCCTGTGTCACAGCCTCGAGCGAGCGCACTGCGCCTGCCGTACAGGTGCCGTTGGCAATACGCTCCACGGCATCGGCAACATCCTGGTTGACCAGAGGTGCAGGCACGTCCTCGCAACGCATGAGCACATCTCGCAGAAGGGACTCGGCGGCTGCAAGGGCTTCCATCATACCCGAACGCTCCCGCGCCGTGAGTTCGCGCTTGACCGTCTTCTCAATTTGCGCGATTGCTCCGCGAGAAAGGTAGTCCTCTTGACCCGCTATACGCTCCTCAAGCGCCTTCTTTACGGGATCCTCGGCTTTGCCGCGCCCCTTTTGCGAAGAGCGACCCTGCGCCTCCCACACAGCCTCAACCAAGGCACGAGCCGAGCAGAGCACATCCCACTCGTCATCGCGAGCCAGCTCGGTGATGGTGCGCACCATAAGCCGACGCACCTGCCGCCTGCTTGACGAGCGCAGAAACTCGCTGGCACGCTCGGGTGTGCCGGCCACTGCCAAGGCAATCTGTGCCTCAACCGGGCTTGCCCCGCAGGCACGCTCAACGCTGTGGATAGCAACTCCGGGCGAAACGATCTTGAACACCACGCGCTGGCAGCGCGACACGATGGTGGGCAGGATGGCGTCAACCGTACGGCCCAGCAGGATGAAGGTCACGCCAGGTGGGGGCTCCTCTATGGTCTTGAGCAGGGCATTTGCGGCTTCGGGACGAAGGAGTCCTGCGTTGGTGAGAATGTAGACCTTGGCCTGTCCGCGCACGGGCGCCAAGGGCACGTCATCTATAAGCGCACGAACCTGCTCAACAAGGTAGCCCGTTGCGCTCTCGGGGTCTACGATACGCACATCGGGATGCGTGCGATGACGCACGCGAATGCACTCGTCACAGCTTGCGTCACCCCCATTGGGGCATACGATGCACTGTGCCAAAGCGAGAGCCGCCTCGGTCTTTCCCGAGCCAGGTGCCCCCAGGAAGAGATAGGCGTGCGAAAGGCGGTCCTCGGCAAGTGCCCGTGCAAGAAAGTCGCGCACAGAGGGCTGGTCATCAAGAACCGAAAGCGCTGCAGGCACCTGTTGTGCAGGCTGCCCCATGACTAGGCCTCCGAGCGTAGGGGTGCGGGAATGAGGTCGGCAAGGGCCGCAACCAGACGCTCGTAGACCTCTTCGGGCGTGCCCGTGCCGTCAACGACTTCCACACGAGCGGGCTCTTTGGCAGCAAGGCGCAGGTAGGCGTCACGTATGCGCTGCTGGAAGGCAATCCCCTCTGCCTCAAGGCGATCTGCTCCGCCCTTGGTGGCGCGAAGAAGCGCCGTTGTGGGATCGAGGTCAAAGACCACCGTGCAGGTGGGTGCAAGCCCACAGCTACCCAGCTGGTTGCAGGTGTTGACCAAGGCCTCGTCAAGGCCACGGCCACCATGCTGGTAGGCGTAGGTCGAGTCGTAGAAGCGGTCGCACACCACCATGGCACCACGCGCGAGCGCTGGCTCTATCACCTCGCGAACCAGCTGGGCACGAGAGGCCTCGTAGAGAAGCAGCTCGCACTCGCTGCACATCTCGGCATTGGCACGATCAAGCAGCAGCGCGCGAATCTTCTCGGAGATTTGCGTGCCACCAGGCTCGCGCAGGGCCACAACCTCGGCACCCGTGCGCCTGAAGGCCTCTGTCAGCAGCTTGGCCTGCGTGGTCTTACCACAACCGTCTATTCCCTCGAGCGTGATGAACGTTCCTGCCATTGCCTACGCCTGCCTTCTCCTGTGATTGATGCGAGCCTCCCAAAGGCGCGTTATGCCTTGCGCGTGGTGCGCGTGCGACCCCTGCCGCGACCACGCGCCGTCGACTTTGCCGCTTCCTTCTCTTTGCTGGGGCAGTCCATGTTTACGCAGATGCGCCAAGGACCGCGTGCGGTCTTAACCTCCACGATGGGCGCCCCGCAGTCAGGGCAGGTGTCGCCGGTGGCGTGCAGCTCGCCGCGCTGGGGTAGCGGATAGCTGGTTCCGCACTCCTCGTAGTTGGTGCAGCGGATGAAGCGCTTGCCGCTTCGCTCGCTCTTGTGCGCCACCAGGTCGCCATGCTTGCCAGCCGCAGCACAGGCCTTGCACTCGCCCACCACCAGATCGGGCTCGTGGTTGGTAGGACATGCCGGGTTGACGCACTGCTCAAAGGCACGCTGACGGAACGGCTGACACTTGATGCGAGGTGCGCCGCACTCTGGGCACACTCCTGCCTCACCCTCGATGGGAATGACCTTTACCCGCGAGGGCACCGGATAGGTTACGTCGCAGTCGGGCCAACCCATGCAGCCAATAAACGAGCCACGTGTCTTGGCCGAGTTCTTCATGACCAGGTCTTTGCCGCACTTGGGGCACACACCCACCTTGGCATCAGCGGTAACCGCGTCGGCAATGGCCTCGCCCAAGTCTTCCTTGTGCTCGATGAGGTCGTCCATCATGCCCGACAGCATGGCACGCGAGTTAGTGACCACCTGGTCTTGAGTGGCCTTGCCCTCGGACACCTTGGTCATGTCGTCCTCGAGCTTGGCCGTCATGTCGGCCGAGGTGATGTGTGGCGCATATTTGGTAAGCGCGTCAATCACGGCCATACCCAGCTGGCTTGGCTCGGCGGGGTCGTTCTTGAGGTACTTCACGTCATAGAGACGCTGGATGATGCTTGCACGTGTTGATTTGGTGCCCAGGCCACGCGCCTCCATCTCTTGGATGAGCTTGCCCTGGCTATAGCGCGCAGGAGGCTCGGTCTGCTTGGCATCAAGCTGCATGCTGTTGACATCGCAGATGTCACCCTCGGTCAGCACGGGCAGCTGGTCGTCCTTCTTAAGGCCATAGGGATAGATGGCGCGGAATCCCGGGCTTGCCAGCACACTGCCTGTGGTGACAAAGGGCTCGCCCTCGATGTCAAAGGTGAGCTTGGTTCCCTCGATGGTGGCAGGACCCATAAGCGTGGCCAAAAAACGCCGCGCGATGAGGTTGTAGAGCTTCCACTCGGCAGGCTGCAGGTTGCCGGGGTCGGCCGCTGCCGTGGGATAGATGGGCGGGTGGTCGGTGGTCTCCTGCTTGCCGCGCGTGGCAACGATCTTGTCCTGCGAGAGAATCTGCTGGCAGGTGGGAGCGTACTGGGGCACAGCGGTAAGTGTGCGCACAGTTGCGCGCA
Organism: Atopobiaceae bacterium; assembly: GCA_017510875.1. Lineage (GTDB taxonomy): Bacteria > Actinomycetota > Coriobacteriia > Coriobacteriales > Atopobiaceae > UBA1367. The sequence goes on from JAFWLX010000128.1 coordinate 9,109, forward strand.
GGTCAAGCGAGCGCGGATACACCGTGTTGTCAACGCGGGGGTAGCTGATAAGGCCGTTCATGTACAGGCTCTCGGCCAGGCGCATGGTACGTGCCGGACTGATGCCTTCGGCCGCTGCTGCAGCCTGCAGCGAGGTGGTATTGAAGGGCGCAGGCGGACGTTGTGTGCGGGTCTTCTTCTCGATCGAGACCACATGAGCCCGCGTGGCATGCTCCACACGTGCGAAGGCAGCCTGCGCGGCGGCAAAGTCCTTGAAGCGCGCTGTGGCATGCGTGGTGCGGAAGTCCGTGCCGTCCTTGGCAAGCTCTCCCCATACCACCCAGTAGTCCTCGGGAACAAAGGCCAGACGCTCGCGCTCGCGCTCTACCACTATGGCCAGCGTGGGCGTTTGCACGCGGCCGGCGCTGCGCACATTGCCCAAGCCGCCAAAACGAGCCATGGTAAGGTAGCGCGTGAGAACGGCGCCCCACACCAGGTCGATGTACTGACGGCTCTCGCCAGCGTCAGCAAGGTCTTGGTCAAGCTCTACCAAGTTAGAGAAGGCATGATCTATCTCGGCCTTGGTAAAGGCCGAGTAGCGCGCACGCGAGACAGGCGTGTTGGGAGCCACCTGACGCATCTGGCGCAGGGCATCCGAGCCAATCAGCTCGCCCTCGCGGTCGAAGTCGGTGGCAATGATGATGGCGTCAGCCTTTTTGGCAAGGTTCTTGAGCGCGCGGATGATGCCCTTCTCGGCGGGCAGCTTCTCGATGGGTGCCCACACCAAGTACGGCAGGCTGGGCACCTTCCAGCCCTTTATGTCCACGCCATTGGGCAGGAAGGGCTTGCGCTTTGTCTTGTAGGGAGGACGCTCGAGTCCATCGGGCAGGTCTGCCGGTAGATGCTCCCCGCCTGCCGTAAGACCGTACCAACCCTCATTCTTGTCAAAGATGAGCTGGGGCGGAAAGTCTGGCGCCATGATGTGGCCTCGCAGACCGATGGTGACCCAATCCTCCCCGTTGACGGTAAATCTATAGATGGGCGTGTCGTAGACCTTGTCGGCCTTAGGCTTGCCCGATGTTGAGAGCAGGCGCGCAATCTGCTGCGCCGCATCGTTTTTCTCGGTTACTACCAGTATCACGTGCAACCCCTGGTTTCTCGTGGCTCGTACGCGCTGCCCTTACAAGGCGGGCCGCGTGGCTTTGTGTCACGACACTATACCCAAGTGAGCGGACGGTGTATGGCGAAGCTGTGATGAAATTGTGCCGTAGGCGTCTAGACGGCGGTGGAGCTGGATGGGTGTGCCACCAGAAACGCCCCATTGACACACTACTGGCCTTGTGGCTCCCCGCCATCCGGTGGGGCTTCAGGCGAACCACCGTCATGGCCGGGCTCGCCGGCACCATGTTGTTCTGGTCCTTCGCCTCCCTCGAATCCCGACGAAGGCTGTCCCTGATCAAACGATTCTGCTTCTCGCTCCTGATTAGGACGCTCTGCAGGTCCGGCCTCTGTCTCACGGCGCTCGCCACCGTCTTGCCCCATGGGGGCGTCTTGTGCCGGTGAACTTGGCTCAAAGTCCTGTGGTTGGCCAGGGTCGCCCCCATAATCGACGTACA
>JAFWLX010000011.1 GCA_017510875.1 Atopobiaceae bacterium
GCTGCACCACGGGACAGCCGTGGTGCAGCAGGGGCGCAGCCCCCATCGCACCAGCTAGGTCGTTTCCTAGCTTCCTAGTACAGCTTGGCGCCGGCAGGAATGCGGTCGTCCACCATGAGCAGGTTGAGACCCTCATGGCCATCCTCGGTATGGATGGCGGAGAGCAGCATGCCGCAGCTGTCAATGCCCATCATCTTGCGCGGAGGCAGGTTGACGATAGCCACTAGGCTCTTGCCCACCAGCTCCTCGGGGGCGTAGTACTCCTTGATGCCAGAGAGAATCACACGATCGGTACCGGTTCCGTCATCGAGCACAAAGTGCAGGAGCTTCTTGCTCTTGGGAACCTCGCTGCACTCCTTGACCTTGACCACGCGGAAGTCCGACTTGCTGAAGGTACCGAAATCGACCTCATCAGCAAAGAGCGGCTCGATGTAGATGCCTTCCTGCGGAATCTGGGGCTTCTCGGGCTCGGGCTCTGCGGGAGTGGCGTACACGTCACCCACAGGAGCGATGGCCTTGAAAGCCTCGATGACGCTGGCAAACAGCTCGTCTAGCTCCATGTCAAGGTACTCGGCGCCACGCGCGATGACCTCGCGGTTGCAACCGGCGGCAAACTTCTTTGTCTTGAACTTCTTCTTGAGGCTCTTGAGCTCCATGTCGGTCACGCTCTTGGAGGGGCGCATCTTGGCAACTGCCTGAATGAGGCCCGAAAGCTCGTCGGTGGCATAGAGCCACTTCTCCATGATGTGCTCGGGCTTGGGAAGCTCGGAGTTGAGGTCGGAGTTGTGCGTCTGGATAGAATGGGCCAACGCCGGATCTGCACCCGCCTCGGCCAGAAGCTCGGCGGTCTTGACGGTATGCTGGACCTCATCGGGCCACTTCTCCCAGTCAAGGTCGTGCAGAAGGCCCACCTGACCCCAGAACTCAACGTTTTTGGGATCGTACTTCTCGGCGTAGTGGCGCATGAGCCCCTCGAGAGTCTCGCCATGCGCCACATGGAACCAGTCGTCGTTGTACTTGACCAGCAGGTCATGAGCCTGCTCGCGCGTCAGTCCAGTCTCAAGCTTGCCGTCAGCGGGCGTAGGCGCGGCGGCGCGGCGCTCGGGACGCATGTGCGGGAAGAGCAGCACGTCGCGGATGGAGCCCTTATTGGTAAAGAGCATTACCATGCGGTCGATGCCAAAGCCAATACCGCCTGCAGGAGGCATGCCATACTCAAGGGCACGCACGTAGTCGTAGTCGTACTCCATGGCCTCGTCGTCGCCAGCCTCCTTGGCCGCAACCTGCGCAGCAAAGCGACTCTCCTGGTCAACGGGATCGTTAAGCTCCGAGAAGGCGTTGGCGTACTCGTGACCGGCAACCACCAGCTCAAAGCGGTCGGTAAGGCGCGGATCGTCATCCTTGCGCTTGGCCAGCGGGCTCACCTCAACAGGGTAGTCGCACACAAAGGTGGGGTTAATCAGATCGCCCTCGCACAGCTCGTCATAGATGGCAAAGATGAGGCGACCAATGCCCCAACTCTGGTCGTACTCAAGGCCCAGACGGTCGAGTATCTCGCGCGCATGCTCTACGGAGGTCTCCATGTTGATGGTCTCGCCCACCTTCTCGGAAACCAGCTCGGCCATGGAGACAGACCGGAACGGCACCGAAAGGTCAACGGTAGTGCCTTGGAACTCAATCTGCTCGCCCAGGCCCAGCGCCTCGCGGCACGCGGTAAACAGGCCCTCGGTCAGGCGCTTCATGCCCTCAAGGTCGGAGTAGGCACAGTAGGCCTCCATACTGGTGAACTCGGGGTTGTGCGTGAGGTCCATGCCCTCGTTGCGGAACTGCCGGCCCAACTCAAACACGCGCTCCATGCCACCCACAATGCAGCGCTTAAGGGGCAGCTCGGTGGCAATACGCAGGTAGCAGTCTTGGTCGAGCGCATTGAAGTGCGTGGAAAAGGGCTTGGCGTTGGCGCCGCCAAGCGTCTCCTGCAAAATGGGGGTCTCGACCTCAAGGTAGCCTTGGCTCTCCATGTAGCGGCGGATGGCCGAGATGAGCCTGCTGCGCTTGACAAAGGTGTCCTTGACCTCAGGATTCATGATGAGGTCAACGTAGCGCTGACGATAGCGCACCTCCTTGTCGGTAAGGCCGTGGAACTTCTCGGGCAGCGGCCTGCATGACTTTGAGAGCAGCGTGAGCGAGGTGGGAGAAAGCGAGAGCTGTCCACGACGCGTGCGCATGATGGTGCCGGTAGCACCCAAGATGTCACCAAGGTCAAGCTTGCCAAGCAGGTCCCAATCGGCCTCGGACAGGTTGTTGATGCGGCAGAAAAGCTGAATCTGACCGGTGCAATCCTCCAGCACGATAAAGGCCACCTTACCCTGGTTGCGAAGGGCACGGATGCGGCCGGCAAGCGAGTAGACGTCCGGCGTGTCCTGGCCCGGCTCGAGCGCCACGTAGCGCTCTTCCAGCTCGGCGGCATGGGCAGTTACCTCGGACTTTATGGGATAGGGATTGATGCCGCCGTCTATGAGTACCTGACGACGCTCCCTGCGGGCAGTGCGCTCGTCAACGTGAGCAGGTGCCGTGGGTGTTTGGTTGGACATGCTTGCTCCTTGCCTTGATGCTATCGGTGGGGCTATCGGCGGAGGTGTCTTCAATGCCGTTTAGTTAAGGTGCCTGGGGCGAAAGGGTACACCCTTCCGCCCCAGCGCGAGACATATCTGCTTTGCTACTAACTAGACGGCGTTGGGCTACTCCCCGCCGACAGCATCAGAAGGGGTTTCCCTTCTGCCGTGTGTTGGAACACTTGTGAGAACTATGGCTCGCTAGACCTCGATGTTGGTAATGGTGTACTCGCGCACCTTACCACTGGGAGTAGTAAACGAGACCTTGTCACCGGCAACGTGGCCAATCATAGCCTTACCGGCAGGGCTCTCGTTTGAAATGAGGTGATTGAGCGAGTCGGTCTGGGTGGTGCCCACAATCTGAAAGACCGTACGCTTGCCGCGCTCGTCCTCAATCTCAACCTTGCTGCCAATGGAAACCGACATAGAGTCACCATCGGCAATGCGAGCCACGGCCAGAATCTGCTCAATCTCGCTGATGCGCGACTCGTTGCGCGCCTGATCCTCGCGCGCGGCGTCGTACTCGGCGTTCTCGGAAAGGTCGCCAAAGCCACGAGCCTCTTTAAGGCGCTCGATGATCTCTTCGCGACGTTCTCCCTTGAGCTCTTCAAGCTCGGCAACAAGCTTTTCACGTCCCTCGCGGGTAAGAATGATTTCCTTCGTTTCCATGCTGCGCTTTCTTTTGAAGGGTTAGGCCAAACTGGTGTGTATATCGCTTTAGGCGAGCTTCTCGCCGCACTTGCTGCAGAAGGAGGCATCGGCGGCATTCTTGGTACCGCACTTGCTGCAGAAGACTACATCCTCGGAAGCAGGCGCAGGCTCTACGTCCTCCACCTTCTCGACGGTAGCGGCAACAGGGGCGGGCTCGGCGGCGGGAGCCTCAACCTTCTTGGGCTCTTCCTCGTCGTCGCCTTCCATGCCTTCGCGAACGTTCTTCACGGTTTGGCCAAGGCTCTTGCCAAGCTTGGGAAGGTTCTTAGGCCCAAAGATGAGCAGAGCGACGATAAGAATGATAATAAGCTCAGGTGCGCGAAGTCCCATGACGACAATTCCTTTCAGAGTACGTATGAAGCCCCTTGCTTTGGGGCCTATCACCACAGTTTAGCGATTATACCCGCTTGTCCTACGCATGCGCAGGACAAGCTAACAATGCGCACAGCCCACACGTAGTTGCATGTCATTTTTTCATGCGCGAAATCGGCCGTGTTATCGCATAATGGACCCATCATTTCACAAAAGGCGATAGGAGCAACCATGGCCGTTACCGAAATTAGCGACGCTGACCTCGAGGCTTATCTCAACATGCCCGATTGCCCCCAATGTGGCAGCGACGACGTGGATATGACCGACAGCTATACCGACAGCTTTGGCAACACCGTGAAGGTGTATTACTGCAACAAGTGCGGTCACAGCTGGGCCGAGACCGACTGACGCGTCATCTGGAGCGCGGGATTCCCCATCCCACCCACTCCTCGTGCACTGAGCGCGCCACCCGTCACAGATTCGTGACAGGTGACGCGCTCAGTGCACATGAGAGGCCGTTACACCAAATCGCGGAAGTGGAAGCTTGCCTTACCGGTTGCGTAATCGCCCACAATCTGGCCTGAACCATAGAGCTTGTACTTGTACGTGACCAAGCCCTCAAGGCCAACGGGGCCGCGTGCGTGCAGCTTGCTGGTTGAGATGCCCACCTCGGCACCCAGACCATAGCGGAAGCCATCGGCAAAACGTGTAGAGCAGTTTTGGTACACGCCCGCAGAGTCCACCAGCCGCATGAAACGCTCGGCGGTAGCAGGGTCATTTGTCATGATGGCGTCGGTATGATGCGAGCCATGGCGATTGATGTGCTCTATGGCCTCGTCCACGCCGTCAACCAGCTTGATGGAAACGATGAGGGCGAGGTATTCGGTGTCCCAGTCCTCGTCAGTCGCAGGCTTTACGTTTACGATTGCGCAGGTCTCGGCATCGCCGCGAACCTCCACGCCCTCGGCCTCCAACGCCGCAACGGCAGCAGGCAAAAATGCGGGAGCAATGGCACGGTCCACCAGCAGCGTCTCAACAGCATTGCACGCGGCTGTGTATTGAATCTTGGCATCTACGCACACGCGCACGGCAAGGTCCACGTCAGCTGCCTTGTCAACGTAGATATGGCAGATGCCGTCGGCATGGCCCATCACGGGAATCTTGGTGTTCTCCATGATGTAGCGCACAAAGGCGTTTGAACCGCGCGGAATAAGCAGGTCAACAAGGCCGTAGCAGCCCAGCAGCTCGCTGATCTCCTCACGAGCCTCGGCCTGGAACAGGCAGGCATCGGGAAGGCCGGCTTCGGTAGCCGCTGCATAGATGACATCGAAGAGCGCCTTGTTGGTGCGCATGGTCTCGCTGCCGCCCTTGAGGATGGCACAGTTGCCACTCTTAAGGCACAAGGTCGAAATCTGCACGAGGGCGTCGGGGCGTGCCTCAAAGATCACGCCAATCACGCCAATGGGCACGCTCACGCGCTCGAGGACAAGGCCCTCGTCCAGCTCGCGACGCAAGAGCACGCGGTCAACGGGGTCGGGCAGGCCCACCAGCCCGTCAATGCCCGCGCACACATCGGCAAGCTTGTGCTCGTTAAAGAGCAGGCGCTTGACCACAGCAGGTGCCACGCCGTCGCGCTCGGCAGCCTCAAGATCTTGGGCGTTGGCGGCAAAGATCTCGTCTTGGTTGGCAAGCAGCGCATCTTTGATGCGCAGGAGTGCGTTGTTACGCACCTCAACGGGTGTGGCCGCCATTACGGGACTCTCGAGCTTCATGCGAGCGGCAACTTCTGCTATCTGACTCATGGGTCTTCCTCTCGTTAGGTGTGGTGTCATGGTAGCGCAGGAGCTTGCGAACGCGCGCACTTGCCACGAAGACGCAACAACACGGCTAGTGA
>JAFWLX010000129.1 GCA_017510875.1 Atopobiaceae bacterium
GGTTTTCACAACCCAGCTTGAGAAGAGCCGCGAGGCAGTTGATGTATCGAGTATTCGCGGTGCTTACGCAGAAGCGATGACTGAGTATATGACTAACAACCAGGAAAAGGTTGAAAAAACAACTACTGGTGCAAAGCAGAAGCTACCGGAGTGGCAGACTACCGCTATCGATTGGAGTTTTTTGGGAACTGGTGCAACTGCCCCGACCGCTAAGACAGATGGAACTGGTTATACAGTGACGGTCGAACCGACGAGTTCCACCAACGCGACACCTAAGATAACCGTTTCCTAGGGTTGAAGACTTGCGTGCTAGCTTTATACCCTGTAAAAGAGAAGCCACTTTAATTCGAGTGGCTTCTCTTTATCTATTTCGATGATTTGGATGATGTTTGTCAACATGATTACTCTGGGCAACAATGCAAGCATTCCGAATCATGGATTTACGAAGCATTCAAACGATAAGCTTGTAGCAATCTGACTCCAGTTGTTAACTCACTGGTTTAATGCCTACTCCCGTTACAGTAATGGTGACGATGTTCTTTGACTCTCAAGGACCAGCGTCTGATGACGGGCAGTGAATTTGCTCCCTCTGGCGCTGTGCCATTGTGCCATTGATGTCATGGTATACGCATTCTTTATCGGTGCATTACAAGACATCGGGCTGGAAAGAAGACGGAATAATCGGCATGGACGTCTTCGGCATGCACGCATTATGATAACAAGGGCGTCACTCTTACGAGAGTGACGCTCTTGTTATCATAATGCGTGAGTAGAGCGACCTAACAACTCAACCCAAACACATTCTTTATACTGTTATTGAAACATATCCTGCTGTAGCGCCCTAAGTGGGAACCCAGGATACAGTAACCGACACACCCTTGCCAACAGCCAGTCGCGAGACATCAACCTCGCCAATCTTCAAATCACCGGTTGTTTGCCAACCGTTCTGCTGCTGTTTGAGCGCTACTGTCCTTTTGATACTATCAGAGGTGTCATCCAGAAGACCCTCTGCCGACACTTCAGCGTATGCTGCGCGTATATTGGACAGGTCCGTAGCCTCACGTGCCTTCTCCAACTGGTTTGTGAAAATAGGGATGCTGATGGCAGCCAACACGGCGGCCAGACAACACCAGGCATGAAATCTGTGGGAAATTGGCGGCCGATTACTGCGCACACTCCTCTTTCGCTCTTTCCACCCTTTTTAAGAAGTTTCCATCCCTACGCAAAAAGCCCATGGGAAGCTCGGCGCCATCCCTGAGATTGTCTGCTCTGATTCAGATTTTTTCCAAGAGGTTTTAGCCCTGCGCTTCCTGAAATTACCGGTTGGTTTTTCTTCTCGCTTGCGTATAATAGAAGTAGGGATTCCCTACTTTCCTACATTATGATTGGAGGTTTTTTATATGGCAAGTACCGCATTCGTGAACGACGCGAGAGTCATGGCTAAGGGTCAGGTCACCATTCCGAAAAATGTCCGCGCTGCCCTCGGGGTTGAAAGCGGCGACCGTGTTACCTTCATTGTAGACGGAACGAATGTGCGCGTGGTTAACTCTGCCGTATATGCCCTGATGCGCTTTCAGGAGCAGATGAGCGGTGAGACTGAGAAGGTTGGCCTGCTTAAGGAAGAAGCTGTTGCAGAATGGATCACGCAATCTCGCCGCGAGGATAATGCCGAATGTGGATCATGATCGACACCAACATCTTTATCTCTGCTGCACTCTTTCCGAAAGGACGTGCTGCGGAAGCTCTGTATATGACCAAAAGAGCCGGACTGCTCTCCTGGCTGCAAGGCTCCCTTAAGCCTCACCGGTCAAATAAAATGTGAGTGCTCCTGGGTGACCTCCGCGCAAAGCACCGTGACGGCGTCCGCAAGAGCCGCTGCACGGTCATCGGCTAACGCGGCAAACCCAACGCAAAGAAGCGCACCCTCAGGCATGCGAGAGTGCGCTTCTTTCTGCCAAGGAAAAGGCCCTGTCCACATGTATGGACAGGGCCTTTGTAAGCCACCCTACTCCCTTTCCCGGAGAGGAGGGGTGGCCAGTAGTGTGTTTTATTTCGTAATTAAGATACGCTTACGGTGCCATCTGCAGCAACAGTGACGGTATACTGACCACTTGTCTTCGCGGGAATACTAACTGGTGTATCAGTACCATTGACACGGGAGTGAATCACTGCCTGATCTGCTCCCATCTGCCAACCGGCTTCCTTTTGCTGAACAGGAGCTGTAGCAGTTTTCGCTTCCTTCGCACCAGTAGCAAGATAATCGGCCGTAGCTTCTGCATAAGCTGCACGTACATTAGAGATATCAGTAGCTTCACGGCTACGCTCCAACTGGGTTGTGAAAACCGGAATCGCAATCGCTACCAACACGGCGATGATGGCAACGACAATCAGAAGCTCAGCAAGGGTGAAACCCTTGTTGCCACGCTCCTCCAGAGCCTCCTTGCGAGCCTTAAGAATATCAAGCATTTTTGTCCTCCTTGGGTCGGGTATCGAAGGCCCACATGCCATCGATTTACTGATGGTATTTTACCCCAAAATGTTGTGGCAGTGTTGCATCACTGGGCACTATAAGCGGCTTTTTTGCTTACATTCGCGTTGCTTCTTTGACGTTTGTGCAGATTCCAGAATTGGTACCTTTACCAGCACTTCTTGATTCATGAGAGGGTTCCGGCGACCACCAATCTCCCCTCTTATGCCGCCACCCACACGCTAAAACCGAAGAGAAGGATGGCTCCAACGAATCGGCAAACGAGCCATTGGAGTCATCCCTCGTAGCAAATCGATCAAGTTTAGCCGGCTATGCCACCATCGCCGTACATGGAGAACATGGGCATGTACACGGCCAGAAGCAGGATGAATACCATCGCACCTAAGAACACGATGATCGCGGGCTCTAGGATAGCAAGCGCGTTGGCGGTAGCCGTCTCAACCTCATCGTCATAGTACTCGGCAATAACGTCCAGCGTGCTCTCTAGCGCACCGGTCTGCTCGCCTACTGCCGTCATCTCTATGCACAGGTCGGGGAAAACGCCCTCTTCGGCCATGGCTGACGCCAGCGTACGGCCAGCCTCGAGCGCGGGTATCGTGTTGGCAAGCGAGTGGCCCATATAGTAGTTGGTCATGGATCGCGCCGTAACGCCCACGGCACGCACAATGGCCAAACCCGCAGCCATCATTACGCTCATGGTGCCCGCATACTCGCTAGCCGCTCCCATAACGGTAATCTTGCCTAACACCGGGATATAGGTACCCCACTCGCTCCACTTTAGGCGGAACTCCTCGTTCTTAAGAGCAAACTTGATGCCAATGAAAATGCCAATGATAATCATGGCCAGCAGCCACCACCAGCGCGTAAAGAAGTGCGAAGTTCCAATGACGATACGCGTGGGCAGCGGAAGCTCCATGTCCATGCCTTGATAGGTCTCGGTAAACAGCGGCACGGCAAAGATCATGATGATGGCTATGACCACCACGGCAAGCGCAATAACAAAGGTGGGATAGACAAGTGCGCTCTTGACCTTGGCCTTTGTCTTGCTCGTCTTCTCGTAGTACTTGCTCAGACGCAAGAACACCGTCTCGAGCGCACCCGAATCCTCGCCCGCTCGCACGGACTCGATAAAGGTGACCGGCAGTCCCTTGCCGTTCTTCTCTAGGCTTGATGCCAAGCCGTATCCTGCCGCCACGTCGTCTGCCGCATTCTTGAGTACTTTGGACAAGGTCTTGTCTTCAGTCTGGCTGGCAATCAGCTGGAGCGTGCGGGTGATGGGCAAGCCTGCCTTTAGCAGGATGGCAAACTGGTTACAGGTGATTGCCAGCGCCTTTTCTTTGGTTTTGCCACCACCGATGGTCAGGTCCATGTTAAGGACCGAATCGCCCACCTCGTCGAGCTTCTCGACGATAAGACCGTCGCCGCGCAGCGTGCTGATGGCTTCCTCCGCTGAATTTGCCTCAGCAACGCCCTCAACCTTATTGCCTTGATCCGAGCGAGCTATGTATTTAAACGTCTTCACTTACGTGATGCCTTTCTCGCCAGTTGCGGCCTAGCGCACCAGACGCTTGAGATACTCGGGGTCACGCGCGGCCTCAAGAGCCGTCTGGCGCGAGATAACACGAGAGCGTACCATCTGAACGAGCATGTTGTCCATGGTAATGGAACCAAGCTCGGCTGTGGTTGCCAACGTGTTTTCAATCTGCGGTGTTTTGCCCTCACGAATGAGGTTACGGATGGCTGGGTTCACGATCATGACCTCGCATGCCGCCGCACGGCCAGTGCCACTGGCACGTGGGAGCAGTTGCTGCGAGAGAACCGCGCGCAGCACCATGGAAAGCTGCAGGCGAATCTGGCGCTGGCGACCCTCGGGAAACACGTCTACCAGGCGGTCGATGGAGTCAGCGGCGCTCTGCGTGTGCAAGGTGCCAAACACCAGGTGTCCCGTCTCGGCTGCGGTAAGTGCCGTCTCGATGGTGTCGAGGTCACGCATCTCGCCGATGAGGATGACGTCGGGGTCCTCACGCAGAATGGCACGCAGGCCCTCAGCGTAGCTTACGGTGTCGCGACCTATCTCGCGCTGGTCGATGGAGCATAGCTTGGGCTGGTAGATGTACTCGATGGGGTCCTCAAGCGTGATGATGTGGTCATGCTTGGTAAGGTTTATGGTGTTGAGGATGGAAGCCAGCGTGGTGGACTTACCGGAGCCCGTCTCGCCTGTTACCAGCACAATGCCTTTGTTGTAGTTGGGGAACTCCTGCACTACTGGCGGAAGGCCAAGGCTCGAGAGCTCGGGAATCTTGTTTGAGAGCAGACGGATGGCCAAGCACACCGAGCGCATGGACTGGTAGATGTTAAGACGGCAGCGCACGTGCCCAGCGTAAGTGCCTGCCATGTCAAGCTCGCCCATGTTGGCAATGGCATCGTAGGCATCCCCTGCCGCGTCGCGGGCTATGGCCTCGCACTCAGGAGCAGTGAGGATGTGGTCGTCCATATCGGTAAGCTGTCCGTCCACACGGAAGCGTACCGGCAGGCCAGCGGCAATGTGCACGTCCGAGGTACGGGCAGCCTCTGCGGTGGCAACGATTGTATCCATCAGTCCCATCGTGGGTTCCTCCTTAACGTTAGGCGGATGCGAACGCAGACACGGAGCCTACGCAGGTGATTGCTAGTCGGTAGTATGAATGGTACGGAAGACTTCCTCGACCGTCGAGATGCCTTTAAGCACCAGCTCGCGCGCGTTCTGTCGCACCGGCTGGAAGCCACTGGCGTAAACGGCCTTCATCAGCTCTTCGCGTGGGGCGCCCGAGCGAATTGCCTCGGCAATAGCACGGTCGATAATCAGGCATTCTGCAACTACGGTACGACCACGATAGCCCGAGTTGAAGCAATCGGGACATCCCACGCCGTGATAGAACTTGACACCGACTGCCGTGCGAGGATCTATGCCTAGCTCCTCAAGCTCCTCCGGCTTGGGGGTGTACTCCTGCTTGCAATGCGGGCATATGCGACGCACCAGGCGCTGTGAGATGACACCGCGAAGGGCCGTCGAAAGCATGTAGGGCTCAACACCCATGTCCATCAGACGGTCGAGGGTCGAGACGGCGTCGCCGGTGTGCAGTGTGGAAAGCACCAAGTGGCCCGTAACAGCGGCACGCATGGCAATCTGGGCGGTCTCTACGTCTCGAATCTCGCCCACACTCACGATGTCAGGGTCCTGACGCAGGATGGAGCGCAGGCCACTTGCAAAGGTCATGCCCGTCTTCTCGTTCACCTGTACCTGGTTTATGCCGGCAATGCTATACTCCACCGGGTCCTCAAGCGTAACGATGTTGACTTCCTCGGTGTTACGCAGTGTGATCATGGTCTGCAGCGTGGTGGACTTGCCCGATCCGGTTGGTCCCACAACCAGGATGACGCCCTGGGAGTTGCGTATGAGCTTGTGGTAGACCTCAAGGTTGTGGCCATAGAAGCCCAGGTCCTCGGCCGTCATCTGCTTGGAGTCGCGGTCAAGGATTCGCATTACGATCTTCTCGCCATA
>JAFWLX010000130.1 GCA_017510875.1 Atopobiaceae bacterium
AGGGGCTCCCAGCCGTCGTTCTTCGCCCACTGATAGGCGATAGCGATGGCGGTGATGAGAGCGGTGATCTGGAACGTGGAGGTGTAACCGTGAGCCAGATAGGGCACAGCACCAGAAGCGGTGACCATGTCGGCCAGAGCCTGAACGGGGAGCTGGAAGAGAAGCAGGAACACGGCACCGACGATGATCAGAGACATGGAATAAACCATACCGTCCTTGATGGCGCGAATGGCCTTGGTGTTAACAAATGCCATAATTGCAGGCATGATGGTGTTCGCATAGAACTCCTGCATGTTGACACCTTCCTTTCTTTGAATGAACGAACTGTTTTCCCTTGATTCCTTCCCTGTGGCGCTTACGCGCCGAATGCAAAGCGCTCCTCACGGGAGCGAGTATTGCTGAGATTAGAACTAGCCGATGAGCTTCTTGGCGAAGGCCAGGACGTTCTTGCCGTTGACCATGCCGTAGTCGGCCATGGGGATGACGTCGCAGGGGATGCCCTTGGCGGCGCACTTGGCGACGAGCTGCTTCTTCATGTAGCCGACCTGCGGGCCGAGCAGGGCGCAGTCGACGCCGTCGAGGTGCTGATCAATCTCGCCGACGGGGTAGGCGACGATGTCGACCTCGGTGCCCTCGGCAGCGGCGGCCTCCTCCATCTTGCGGACGAGGAGCGACGTGGACATGCCGGCGGCGCAGAACAGACGGATGGTGAGCATGGCGGTTCCTTTCTCTCTTCCCTGTCTGTCCGGACGCCCCGCACAGACAAAAATAAGGCATGTCTTTTTTGAGTTTGATACATGCCCACCACATATTTTACATTTATTTGGAGAATTTGCAAGCCTTATTTTGCTTTGAGGCAGTTCTTTTTTGTTGGGGTCCGTAGTCATCAGAGGGTCTCGAGATGATACCCAGCCCCATCACGTTATAAGCGTCTCCTTATGTTGCTCAATTTAAGACATATCCGCTGAGCGATTAATACATGCCTTTTCTCGTAAAAGACAGGCTCTTTATTCCGCAGCTAATTAAAACTATGATTTACACGTTGCACCGAATGCATGGAGGATCCAATGCAAAAGTACTTGACCATCGTGATGGATGTTCGGCACAGGATAGCGTCAGGCGAGTATGCCCAGGGCGACCGCCTTCCGACGACCACTGAAATGTGCGAGCATTATGGCGTCAGCAAGATCACGGTCAAGCGGGCAATGGACGATCTTGTCATGCAGGGGCTTGTTGCGAGACGGCGTGGATCGGGCACATATGTCAAGGGTGCTATCGCCACACCCGCGCTTGCCGGTTCAGAGAATGCCTCTCATCAGATGGACGGCTTCACCGCAGACGGCGAGTTGCTCGGAATCGAGACCTCAAGTGACGTTCACGAGTTCCTCGTGACACAGCCCCCTGCGGATATTGCACAACAGCTCGGAATGGAGGCAGACGAATTTGCCTACTACGTTTGCCGCACCAGATTGGCTGACGGTAAACCGCAGACCGTGGAGCACACGTACATGCCTCTGAAAGTCATACCCGATCTACGCGCCAGGCACGCTTCAGAGTCGATCTACCGCTACATCGAAAACGAGCTGGGACTGAAGATTTCCAGCGCCCACAGGGTCATCACCGCGATTCACCCCTCCCCCGAAGATGCCTCTCGACTTGGAATCAGCCTCGACACTCCTGTCATTTCGGTTCGGCAGGTGGGTTACCTTGATGACGGGACTCCTTTCGAGCTCTCGATAGCAATTCATTCTCCTGGATACGAGTTCTTCTCGGTCAGCACGAAGTAGCCGGATTCGATAGTGAGAAGCGCGCGCAACGCACTCTCTTCTTCCTCTAATAACTAAGTTTTTTGGCAAGAGAGAATGAATGCCAACTGGGTCTATACGCATTGAGAGATCCAAATTCCTAGCAATGTGAGGGACTGCTCGTGAGCCTTGCGATCAACACACTCTCTGCCCTGAAGCTCATTGAGGGGTGGATCGCGTTTGGCAAGCTAACGCATGAGCAAAGCGGTACCCTAGAGGGAAATAAGTGAGATTTTGGCACCATGCGAAAAGGGCGAATTGCAGAACTAGGTTTTGTAACTATTGAAATCTGCATTATTTGAGGGGAGCGCACCACAGCCGATGGACGTCTTCGACCGTTACGCACCATTTGTGCAGGACTTCATTTACGAGCATGGTTGGGAACAGCTTCGCGGCGTACAGGTAGCCGCCGCCGAGGCAATTTTCAACACAGACGAGAACGTCCTGCTTACGGCATCCACTGCCTCGGGAAAAACGGAAGCCGCATTCTTCCCCATTCTGACCGAATTCTGGGAAGACCCTCCGGCAAGCGTTGGGGCAATCTACATCGGCCCACTCAAGGCCCTGATCAACGACCAGTTCCTTCGACTGGAAGACCTGTGCAAAGAGGCGGGTATCAACGTGTGGCGCTGGCACGGTGACGTCTCGCAAAGTCAGAAGAACCGGCTCATGAAGCATCCTTCGGGCATCCTGCAAATCACTCCGGAAAGCCTTGAGGCCCTGCTGCTGCACCGCCACTCAGCCATTGCGTCTCTTTTCGGTGACCTTCGCTACGTTGTGATTGACGAGGTGCACTCACTGCTACGAGGTGACCGTGGTGGCCAGTGCCTCGCCTGCATAGAACGCCTCGGAAGGATTGCCGGCGTTCGTCCGCGGCGCATTGGACTATCTGCGACCATAGGCGAACCAGAGCTAACGGGCCGCTATCTCTCCGCAGGTACAGGACGCGATTGCATCATCCCGCGCATAGTTACCGCCGGACAAACCTGGCGTGTCAGCATGGAGCACTTCTACGTGACAGGACCGCAGGCACCCGATCGTATGTGGCCGCCAAAGAAGGAAGAGTCACTCGCAATCATCGATGCCGAGCCGACGTATGAGGAACCGGAGGTTCTCGCCGAGCCACAGGACATTCCCTCTCAAGAGGACCTGCCCGAAGAGGCAACCGAGACCACCTTAGCCAAGCCCGACCCCGAGGCAGCAACTGACCTTGCGCCGACATGGGCAGACCCTGGGGTGGGCCACATCTTTGAGCATACGCGCGGAAGGAAGTGTCTGGTCTTCTGCAATTCTCGCGAGGAGGCAGAAGACGTCACCACTACGCTGCGTCAGTATTGTGAGGCGCAGAACGAGCCGGACCGCTTCCTCATCCACCATGGGAACCTCTCGCAATCCATTCGCGAGAACGCGGAAGACTTGATGCGCGATGAGACGGTGCCCCTGACCACCGTGACCACCGCAACACTTGAGCTTGGCATTGACATCGGACGGCTTGAGCGGGCATTTCAGATTGACGCCCCATTCACCGTCTCGAGCTTCCTACAGCGCATGGGCCGCACCGGACGACGTGGGCAGCCCCCTGAGATGTGGTTCGTCATGCGCGAGGAAGAACCCGAACCGCGCTCCCTGCTTCCCGAAACGGTACCGTGGAAGCTCCTGCAAGGAATCGCACTGGTGCAGCTCTACCTCGAGGAGCGCTGGGTCGAGCCGCCTAGCCTCAACCGCCTCCCCTACTCGCTGCTCTACCATCAAACCATGGCAACGCTCGCATCGTGCGGCGAGCTGACTCCTGCGGCGCTTGCCGATCGTGTGCTGACGCTGACCCCGTTCTGGCGCGTCTCGACCGACGACTTCCGCTGCCTCCTTCACTTCCTCATTGAGAAGGACCACATTGAGCTCACCGAGGGCGGAGGACTTATCGTGGGACTCGCTGGTGAGCGCGTGACCAACAACTTCAAGTTCTACGCCGTGTTTGCGGAAAACGAGGAGTACACGGTGCGCAGCGAGGGCCAAGAGCTGGGCACCATTGTGCAACCACCCCCAGTTGGGGAACGCATCGCCATCGCCGGTCACGTGTGGGTCGTGGACGAGATAGACCACAAGCGCCATCTCATCGAGGCGACGCAGGTCAAGGGGAAGGTCCCAGCATACTTTGGACAAGTTGCAGGAGACGTCAACACGAGGGTGCTCGAGCGCATGCGCGAGGCCTTGTGCGAGGACAACGTGTATCCCTACCTGATGGACAACGCCGCTGCCCGTCTCGAGCAGGCTCGCCACGTAGCGAGGAATGCTCACATTACCGACGAGCCGCTCATTTGCCTTGGCGGCAACATGTGGTGCCTCTTCCCCTGGCTTGGAAGCTACGCGTTTCTCGCTTTGGAGCGGTTCTTGAAAATCCGTTGCGCAGAAGAGTTGGGACTGAAGGGCCTGAACTCTGCTCGTCCGTACTATCTGCAGTTCAAGATGCAGGTTGATGCCGAGGAGTTCTTCCAAATCGTCAAGAAGCAGGCGGATCTGCCCATCGATCCCATGGAGCTCCTGTATCCGGGGGAAGTCCCGTACTTTGACAAATACGATGACTTCCTGCCAGAAGAGCTGGTCCGCAAGGGGTTTGCGTTTGGCATTCTCGATATCGAGGGCATGCTTGAGCGTATTCGCTCGTGGTAACGAAGGAACGATGCCATCGCTTGGTACACCGTGATTATATTACTAGTGATATACTAGGATTAAAAATCAAAGGGAGGTGTACCATGGGAAGGAGCGTCCTCATCAAGGACACCACGCGAGAAGAGCGCATCCGCATCGTTGCTGAGGGCCTCGACTGGTGTGGTGACTCAAGCTGTGAGACGTGCAGCGGTTGCAGTCTTGGCGTCGGAGCAATCGACAAGATGTACGCCCCTTACATCGAGGGGCAACTTGAGCTGGCGGAGGTAAATCTTCTACACGCTGCGACACGCTTCACCCACGCCTAATCGTCATTCGAAACAAGTCTGAGCACGGTGACGAGGGATTCGTTCATGCTGGCGTTATAACGCTACCGTGAACGAATCCTCCGTCCCCGCGTTCACGGCCGGCCCTCCCCCTTGGTGGCGTATACTTTTTAAGATTGCGAACACATACCACAGGGAGGTCCTATGGGCGAGATTAAGGCCCCGACAGACACGTGCGTGCTAGTAACCGGCGGCGCAGGCTTTATCGGGAGCCACACCGTGGTCTGCCTGCTCGAGCAGGGCTACCAGGTCGTCGTGATGGACGACCTTTCCAACGCAAGCGAGAAGGTCTTGGACCGCATCGACCAGATCGTGGGAGATGAGGCAAGCGAGCGACTCACGTTCGTCCGTGCGGACGTATGCGACCGCGCTGCGCTCGACGCCGTATTCGACGAGTTCCCCATCGACGCCGTCATTCACTTTGCGGGATACAAGGCGGTAGGGGAATCCACACAGAAGCCGATCGAGTATTACGAGAACA
>JAFWLX010000131.1 GCA_017510875.1 Atopobiaceae bacterium
TCAACTCGGGGAGCCACATGTACCAAGACCAGCAGCAGCTCTTTTCGTTTGATCAGCCCGCACCCTCGGCCACGTCGCAAGGCGCCTTTACACCATTTGCGCCCAGCGTAGACCTTGAGGGTCTCAATCCCGCCCAGTACAAGGCAGCTACCTGCACCTCGGGACCGCTTTTGGTGCTTGCCGGTGCCGGCTCGGGTAAGACACGTGTGCTTACCTATCGCATCGCTCACATGATTGCAGACGAGGGCGTACGTCCTTGGCAGGTGCTTGCCATCACCTTTACCAACAAGGCAGCTGCCGAGATGCGCGAGCGTCTTGGGCGTCTGCTGCCCGGTGGCACGCGTGGCATGTGGGTGTGCACCTTCCACGCCATGTGCGTACGCATGCTGCGCGAGGATGCTGACCTTTTGGGATATCGTCCCAACTTCTCCATCTACGACGATGACGACTCGCGCCGTCTGCTCAAGTCCATCATGTCCGAGCTAGAGATAGACGCCAAGCAGGCACCCCTCAACTCGCTGCGCGCGCTTATCAGCCAGGCAAAGAACGCCATGGTCACACCCGACGAGATGGAGGCGCAGGCCACATCTCCGCAGCAGAAGGCCGCCGCACGCGTATACCACGTGCTGCAACGCCGCCTTGAGCGCGCAAACGCCATGGACTTTGACGACCTGTTGGTCAACGCCTACCAGCTGCTCTCCAAGCATCCCGAGGTGCTTGAGCGCTACCAAGAGCGCTTCCGCCAGATCAGCGTGGACGAGTATCAGGACACCAACCGCGTGCAGTACAAGATCACCAACCTGCTAGCCGCGCGTTACCGCAACCTCATGGTGGTTGGCGACGACGACCAGTCCATCTACAGCTGGCGCGGTGCCGACATCCAGAACATCCTTGACTTCGAGAAGGACTACCCTGACGCCATGGTGGTACGCCTTGAGCAAAACTACCGCTCAACGGGTCATATCCTAGAGGCAGCCAATGCCGTGGTAGCCCATAATGCACGGCGCAAGCCCAAGCATCTCTTTACCGATTCAGGCGATGGCGAGCTGATAGAGGTCTTTCAGGCAGCCGACGAGCGCGACGAGGGGCGTTGGATTGGCTCCGAGATAGAGAAGCTGCATGACACGGGAGTAAGCTACAACGACATCGCCGTCTTCTACCGCACCAACGCGCAGTCGCGCATCCTAGAAGACATGTTCTTACGCGCAGGCGTACCCTACAGGATTGTGGGCGGCACACGATTCTTTGACCGCGCCGAGATTCGCGACGTCATGGCCTACCTCAAGCTGGTGGTTAACCCCGATGACGACGTGAGCGCCGAGCGCGTGGTCAACACTCCGCGGCGCGGCGTGGGCTCCACCTCAATTGCAAAGGTACGCGCCTATGCGGCAGCCTATGGCCTCTCGTTTTTCTCGGCAGCGCAGGCCTGCATTGCCGAGACAGGCCTTCTGCCCGCAAAGGCACGCTCAGGCCTGGCGGAGTTTTGCGGAACCATCGAGGCGGGGCGCCACTTTACCGGTGATCTGGCCGACGTGGTTCAGATGACCATCGAGAAATCCGGCCTCATACGAGCACTTGAGGCCGAGAACACCGTGGAGGCCGATGCCCGCATAGAGAACATCCGCGAGTTCTTTGGCGTGGCGCAGGAGTTTGACGAGACGCACGACAACGTGGCCGAGACGCTCGAGAGCCTACGGCAGCTGCGGGAGGCCGGGGCACTTGATGACGCGCCTATGGCTGTGGTGGCTCCAGCCGAGCAGGCACACCCCGAGGTTGCGTCAGAAAAGCTGCCCGCGCTTATGGAGTGGCTTACCCTGCGCAGCGACCTTGATGCACTGGCAGGACAGTCAAGCTCCATCACCATGATGACCATCCACTCGGCCAAGGGCCTTGAGTATCCGGTGGTTTTTGTGGCCGGCATGGAGGATGGGCTCTTTCCTCATCGGTCCTATGAGGGTGACGGCGCCAGCATGGAAGAAGAGCGCCGCCTGGCCTATGTTGCCATCACGCGCGCCGAGCGCAGGCTGTACCTTACCTACGCCGTAACCAGGCGCGTGTTTGGCTCGGTGCAAAACAATCCGCCCAGCCGTTTTCTCACCGAGATTCCGCGCGAGCATGTGCACTCCACAGGCGTAGGCAGCGTGGGCATGAGCGGCGTAGGCTGGGAGAAGCGCGGCGATCGCCATGGAACCTACGGCAGCGGACGCGGCTCGGAGGTCTACGGTGGCCGTGTGTTTGGGTCGCGCACGCGCTCTACCGGAGGCTCGCGCGAGACGGCACCAGTTGCTCCACGCAAACCCCAACCCATCCGTCCCGACGCTGCGCGCGCTGCCGCAAGCTTTGCTGCTGGCGACCACGTGGCACACAAGACCTTTGGCCCTGGTGTGGTAAAGGCTGTCTCAGGCGATACGATAGAGGTGTACTTTACGCGTACCGGCAAGACCAAGAAGCTGCTCAAGGGCTTTGCACCCATCGTCAAGATAGAGGGATAGCCAAGGCAGAGGGCACCATCGGGTACTATGGCACCCTAAGCGAAAGGGAACAACATGGATCTTGCAACCACAACTGGCTACGTACCGGGCTTTCACAACGAGCTCAACCTGCGCGAGCTGGGCGGACTTCCCACAGCAGACGGACGCCACGTTAAGCACGGCCTGTTCTTTCGCGGGAGCACGCTGGCCGATCTTCTACCCGAGCAGTGCGAGCTGGTGGACAACATGGGCTTGCGCTACCTACTCGATCTGCGAGCCACCGGCGAGGCGCAGATGAGTCATGACTACGTGCCACACGGATGCACCTACAAGCGCATCTGTGGCATGCACTACGACGACGGGGCCGAGGCTGACTTCTCGCCGCAAGGCATTGCCGAGATCGAGCGACGCCTGGCAAGCACTACCGACCAAGATAGCTTTCTGCACGACCTCTACGTAGGCATGGCCTTTGGCAACGAGGCCCTGCACGCCCTTGTTGAACGCATGGTGGCAGACGATGTCCCCCTCTACTTTCACTGCACGGCAGGAAAGGACCGCACGGGTGTCTCGGCCCTCATCATTGGTCTGGTTCTAGGGATAACGCGACAGGCCATCATGGATGACTTCCTGCTCACCAACGAGTATCGGCGCTCCATCATAGAGGGCGTGGCCCGCAGGATGCCAGCTGACACGCCACCCGAGGTCATAGAGCGCTGGCAAAAGGCCAACGGCGTGCAGGAAGAAAACCTTACGTCCGTAATTGACGCCATAGAGGCGCGCTGCGGCACCGTAGAAAACTACCTCTCTGAAGAGTTTGGCCTAGATGAGGGGATGCTCTCCCTCCTGCGTGCACGCTACCTTGAGTAACTCTTGGGACCTGTCCCTTTTCCGTACGTCAGGGGGACATTTCTGGTGACACGCAAGGTTTTGCCCTTGCGTGTCACCAGAAACGTCCCCCTGATACACGAAACTTGCAGCTAGTGACCCTTGATGGAGTCCAGGAAGTCCTTGGCGCGCTCCGACTTGGGATGGTCAAAGAACTCGTCCGGAGTGTTCTGCTCCACAATCTGGCCGTCGGCCATGAACACCACGCGATTGGACACGCGACGGGCAAAGTTCATCTCGTGGGTAACCACCACCATGGTCATGCCCATTCCTGCCAGCTCGACCATAACGTCAAGGACCTCGTTGATCATCTCGGGATCAAGGGCGCTGGTGGGCTCGTCAAAGAGCATGGCCTTGGGATGCATTGCCAGCGAGCGGGCGATGGCCACGCGCTGCTGCTGACCGCCGGAGAGCTGGGCGGGCACCTTATGCGCCTGGGCCGCAACGCCAACACGGTCAAGCAGCTCCATGGCCTCTGCTTCGGCCTCCTTGCGCGGACGATGCAGCACCTCTACCGGACCCATGGTCACATTGTCCAAGATGGTCTTGTGTGCAAATAGGTTGAACGACTGAAACACCATGCCAATCTCGGCACGCATGGCGGCAAGCTCTTTGCCCTCCTGCGGCAGCGGCTTGCCCTCAAAGAGAATCTCGCCCGAGTCGATGGTCTCCAAGCGATTGATGGTGCGGCACAACGTTGACTTGCCCGAGCCAGACGGGCCAATGAGCACCACAACCTCACCCTTGGCAACGTCGAGGTTGATGTCGCGCAGCACATGCAGCTGACCAAAATGCTTGTCAACATGACGCATCGATATGATGGGCATAGACGTTTGGATGGACATGCGTGACCCTCCTTATACGGGATTCTCGTCCATGCGCGACACGACCTGCGTGCCCATGCGATGCGCAAGGTAAACGGAGAACTGATTGGTTGCGTAGTTGATGGCAATATAGATGATGGCCACCACAAAGTACATCGAGACAAGCGCGTCGTAGTTTGAGATGAGCACGCGCGCGTTCTGCATAAGGTCGGGGTAGCTTACCACGTAGGCAACCGTAGTGTCCTTGACCACAACCACCAGCTGCGACACAAGGCTGGGAATCACAATCTTAAGCGCCTGGGGTAGCACAATCTTGCGCGTAATCTTTCCGTGTGTCATGCCCAGCGACATGGCGGCCTCAACCTGGCCTTTGGGTACGGCGTTCACTCCGGCACGAAAAACCTCGGCCAAAACGCCTGACGCCGCCAAGCTCACGGGAATCGTGATCATCCAAAACGAGGGCATGCGAATGCCGTACTTGGGAATCACCAGAAAGAAGAAGTAGATGAGCAGCAAGCTAGGCAGACTGCGGAAGATTTCGGTGATAACGTGGCATGCCGACGAAAGCAGCTTGTTGGGGCTGATGCGGCCCAACATGAGCAAAAGGCCCAGTGCCATGGCTATGACGCCTGCCGTAGCAGCAACCTTAATGGTGCCCCAAAGGCCTTTGAGCAGAAAACGCCAGGTGGTCCAGCGTCCAAAGAAGCTCCAGTACTTGGGGTTAAGCTGGTCATTGATGTAGAACTGCCTGATGACAAAGGCAATACCCAGCGCAAGCAGCACCAACGAGATGGCCGTACCCACTAGCACGCGCTTGCGCGTCTTGGGACCGGGCGCCTCATACAAGGCGTCGCGCATAGAGACGGTTGCGCTCATCGGACGATCCTCACCTTCTCATCAAGCTTGTTGCCAAGAAAGCCTATGACAACCGATGTGCCCGCATAGCAGATGGCTGACAGCACAAAGGCCGAGATGCCCGCTACCGAGCGCGAGTTGACGTAGTTGACCATGCCCGTGAGCTCGGGAGGAGTAAGCGGCACCTGCGAGCCCATAGCAGTGGTAAGCAACGTGGCAATGAGCAGGTTGGTCATGGGAAGCACTGTGGTACGCAGTGACTGCGGAATCACAATGAGGCGGATTATCTGCACAAACGACAAGCCTATGGAGCGGGCGGCCTCAATCTGGCCTGCGCCAATGGCATTGATGCCGCTCATAAAGTTCTCTGATGCAAACGACGATACCACCAGGATGACGCAGGCCAGAAGGCAGGTGCGATACGACAGCATGAGCCCTAGGTACGGCAGCGCATACACAAAGATGACCAGCAGCGAGACCGTGGGGATGTTACGGAAGAGCTGCACGTAGATATCGCCCGCCACGCGTAGGGGCTTGATGGGAGAAACCCTTAGCACGGTGGCCAGAATCCCCAGCGCCAGTCCTCCGGCAAAGCACACGGCAGTCATGAGCCAAGTGGAGAGCAGTGACTGCAAGTACACGTCGCCAAACTCGGCAAATACCTCTGAGACTCCCAAGTCTGCCCCCTTTCGTGTTGATGGAACCTACGCTCTTTCCTGTTGGGCCCCTTTGGCAAACGGTTGGCATGCAGCCTTTGTCATAATGCCCTTGGACCCACCTAACGCGAGGGGCCTCCGCGAGTGCATGCGGAGGCCCTCAGACGTGACTTATATCGATCTGTTCAGATTCTGATAGAGGGCCGTTGCCTAGGCACCAATCGCGGGGGACTTGGGAGCTTCAGTCGCGCCAATGCGGGAGCCGATGCAGATCATGTAGAGCTGCTCCCAAAGGCCAGCATCCTCGATCTTGGCAAGGAAGTCGTTGACAAAGGCAACGCCGTCGGAGTCCTTGGGCAGGCCAATGCCCAGGGGATCCTCGGGACCAAACTCGGCAGCCAGGGTGTATTTGCCAGGGTTCTCGATGATGCTGCCCATATGGAGCGTAGCATCCACCACGTACGCGTCAATACGACCCTGCTCAAGAGCGCGACGCAGCTCCTCGTCGGTGCCCAGCTCCTGAATCTCGGCGTTGGGAGCATACTCCTCAACGATCTTGCGGCCGTTGGAACCCTCTTGCACGCCTACGATCTTGCCAGCAAGGTCGTCAACGCTCTTGATGTCGGTGTTGCCCGCCTTAACCAGGATGCCCTGGTGACCCACATAGTAGGGGCCAGCAAACGAGATGACCTTCTTGCGGTCCTCGTTGATGGTGTAGGTGGCAAACACAGAGTCAACGGTGTCGTTTTGCAGAACCGACTCACGCGTAGAGGACTGCACAAGCGTGAGGTCGTAGGCCAGAGGATCGCCCAGGATATAGTTGGCCAGCAGCTGGAAGAGACCAGCATCAAAACCACGATGCTTACCGTCCACCTCGTTGAGCTGCGAGAAGAGCGTAGAGGTCTCAACGCCACCCACGCGCAGCTTGCCGGCTTCCTTGACCTTGGTGGCCCAGGTGCTCTTGGCGACGTCTGCCTCGGCGGCAGCGGGACCAGAGGCTACCAGCGCATCAAATGCCGCAGAGTCAATGGCGGTGGAGGCAGCTTCTGTGCCAGCAGCGGCGTCACTGGTATCTGCGGACGAGGCGTCAGAAGACCCACCGCAGGCGGCAAGGCCAAAGGTAGCAACGCCACCCATACCAAGGGCAAGCGCCTGACGACGATTGAGCATGAGTTCATCGATGGACTTCATGGGTTACCCCCTTTGTTTTGAGCTGGCTCCTCATGCCAGCCACTATTACACAAGGCACTCATAAGTGTATATTCTTACCGAAAAAGTCCTGTACGTGCAAATATGTAATGCACTTGCTACATGACGCCACCTGTTTGGAACCACTTTTCACGATCCAAACCAGGATGCTGCCATGCCCAAACAATCGCTCCACATTTTATCGGTGCATCAATGTGCCATCTTGGCAAAAGCGCACCGAACACATGCGTTGTCAGCGGTTTTATGGCACCGACAAATTGCATCACTTGCACAGGAGCCTCAAAGCCACCGACAACATTTAAATCCGACAGTCAACCCGAGAAAAAACCACCGATAACGAGTGTTATCGGTGGTTGGTAAACGCCTCTTGTTTTCCACTTATCCCATCAGTGTGAAGTACAGGATCACGGCCACGCCCAGCACAATGCGATACCAGCCAAAGATCTTGAAGTCGTGGCTGCGCACAAAGCCCATCAAGAAGCGGATGGAGGCAATTGACACCACAAACGCAACGGCGCATCCCACGCCCAAGATCATCCACTCGTTAGCGGCAAAGGTGTTGCCTTTTACAAAGTACTTCACCAGGCGCAACGCACTGGCACCAAACATGACCGGAATTGCCAAGAAGAACGTGAATTCGGCTGCCACCGCACGCGAGCAGCCCAAAAGCAGGCCGCCAATGATGGTGGAACCCGAGCGTGACGTACCCGGCACAATAGAGAGCACCTGAAAGAGCCCTATACCCATAGCGGTAGGCCAATCAAGGTCGTCGATGTCGGTCACGCGTGCGTCCGCATCTGCCAGCTCGGCAAGGTTTTCTGTCCTGGGGGCAGCGGCGGCCATGTGGCGACCGCGAGGCGCCGTCTGAGCCAGGCTTGCGGCCTTGCGCTCGCGCACGGTCTCTATCACGATAAAGGCAATGCCGTACACAATAAGCGCCGCCGCAATTACATAGGGGCTTCCCAGATGCTCTTCCATCCAGTCATCCAGGGGAATGCCCACAGCTGCGGCCGGTATGCATGCCGCCACGACCTTTGCCCACAAAGACCAAGTCGACCGGCGTTCCTCGGCACTCTTCTTGCGAGAGAAGGGATTGAGCTTCTCAAAGAACAGCACGCACACAGCCAGGATAGCTCCCAGCTGTATAACCACCAAAAACATGTCCCAGAAATCGCGGGAGACGTTAAGCTTCACAAACTGATCAAGCAGCAGCATGTGGCCTGTGGACGAGATAGGCAGCCATTCGGTAATGCCCTCAACCACACCAAAGAGAACTGCCTTCAACAGCTCGATGATATCCATGCTCTGCCTTCCCTTACATAACCTGTCTTTATAACAACTTGCATAGAGCATGGTCGCAGGACACCCGCAACAACGCAAGTCAAGCGGCATACTCACACGTTCTGTCCAAATCGCCGGGTTACCGTCAAGGGCAGGCCAGTAACCGTTTGAAGGGACATGTAATAACCATGTCCAAGGCATATGCGCAGTAAGATAGTCCACTATCACGCCCAAACGCACCGTTTTCGCAGAAAGAGGCCCTCGTGAATCCGTATGCCCGTCGTGCTGCCACACTCGTGACCACCGCTATGCTAGCCAGCTCAGGCCTTGCCGCAATTCCTGTTCCCGCACACGCAGAAACGTACGATGAGCTGCAGCAACGCGTTGAGGAATGCAGCGCCGCCTACGACGAGGCCATGGCAAACATCGAGCAGATCCAAGACGAGATTGACGAGAACGAAGAAAAGATCGCGCAGATCGAGTCAGAAATGCCCGAGCAGCGCAAACGGGCAAGCGATTCGCTGAAGACGCTCTACAAAATGCAGCAGTCGAGCAAGGGCCTAATTGACCTGGTCCTCTCGTCCGACGACTTTAGCCAGATGATAGCCACGGTCACCTACCTCTCGCGCATCCAGAGCAAAAACATGAACGAGCTTCTGGCCCTTGGCACCATGAATGCCGAGCTTTCCGAGGCAAAAGACACCCTTACCGCCCGGCATGCCCAGGCAAACCAAGAGGCCGAACGTGCCCTCGAGGCCAAGGAAGAGGCGCTGGCCGCTCGCGAGGAGGTACGCCAGCAAGCCATAGCCCAAGCCCAGGCCGAGCAGGCGGCAGCCCAAGCGGCAATCGAAGCAGCGGCAAAGGCCGCCGAAGAAGGCAAGACCTTTACCAATGCCAGTGGTCAAGAGACGCCCGTACAGGTGGCTCCCTCCCCCAGTCCAGACCCCGAGCCTATAGCTCCCACGCCAACCCCGGCACCGGAAGAGGAAAAGAAGGAGGAGAACTCCAGCCCACAGAATCCCGAACCTGCATCAGACCGCGAGGCCTTTGTGAATACCTGGGCCCCACGCATTGATGCCTACCTTGCGGGATACCCCCTGGGTGGACATGGACGTACCTTTGCCGAGGCTGCCTGGGACTACAACGTAGACCCCCGCTGGTCGCCTGCCATCTCGTGCATCGAGAGCACCAAGGGCACCTACTGCTTCAGATCCCACAACGCCTGGGGATGGGGCAGCGTGGATTGGCCCGACTGGGACACCGCCATCAGAAGCCACGTGGCTGGCCTCTCCAGGGGCTACGGCTACACCATCTCTCCCTCCAATGCCCAGAAGTACTGCCCGCCCACCTGGCAGGAGTGGTACTCCTCGGTTCTTTCCGAGATGGAGTCAATCTAGTAGATACCACGATACTTGCTGCACGGCATAGCCGGATCGTGGGACAAAAGGGGGCAGCCCCTTTCTGTTCCCTCA
>JAFWLX010000132.1 GCA_017510875.1 Atopobiaceae bacterium
TCCTTGTTGACGTACAGAGCATAGTTGTCTTTGACATCTGTGGGAGTGTCCTTGGTTACCACACCATCAAGGTCGATATCCTGCCAAGGAGTACCGGTTGTGTAGTCCTTGGCCTGTGAAGTCTCGGCTTGTTCGGGCTCATCAGTGGCCTGTCCACCGTTGTTTGCCGTGGACGCACAGCCAATAATCGATGCGGCCAACGCAACAGACAAGGTCGCACTCATCAGCTTTTTTATGCTCACCATAACCTTGGCCCCAATATGTGCACTTAAGAAATCTCTCGCCTCATGGTAACAGAAGGGCAGGTAGACCATGGTGTGGCCTTAACTAGGACATGCGTTAAACGCTCTCTTTAGGCACAACGACACCTGAGCATAACGACTGGCCCCTGGCATCCAAACGGGATGCCAGGGGCCACGGCTCTTGAGCTCAGATATGCGCGCCTAGTGCACGCGATGCTTCTGCTGTACGTCGTCCTCGTCCAGGTTCAGCTGTATGGAGCTTTCCTTGATGGGGTTGGGCTCAGCGTAGTGGCACGAGCAGAAATGCCCGGGCGAGATCTCGCGAAGCTGTGGGATCTCCTGCGAGCAGCGCTCCTTTGCGATGGGGCAACGCGTGTGGAAGAGGCATCCACTGGGCGGATCGATGGGCGATGGAGGATCGCCCTGAAGAATGATGCGCTTGCGCGAATGCTGGATGTCCGGGTCAGGAATGGGCACGGCCGAGAGCAGCGACTGCGTGTACGGGTGGCACGGCTCGGCGTAGAGCGACTTCCAGTCCGAGTACTCCATCATCGAGCCAAGGTACATGACGGCCACGCGGTCCGAGATGTGCTGCACCACCGAGAGGTCGTGCGCAATAAACAGGTATGCGGTACCAAATTCCTGCTGCAGGTCGGTGAGCAGGTTAAGCACCTGCGCCTGAATGGACACGTCCAGTGCCGAAACCGGCTCGTCGCAGATGATGAGCTTGGGGCGCAGCGCAAACGCACGCGCAATGCCCACGCGCTGGCGCTGGCCGCCCGAGAACTCATGCGGATAGCGGTTGATGTGCTCGGGGTTAAGGCCCACCACATCAAGCAGCTCACGCACAAAGGCTATGCGCTTGTCGGCGTTAGGCATCACACCGTGGATGATTAGCGGCTCGGAGACAATCTCGCCAATGGTCATGCGCGGGTTGAGCGAGGCGTACGGATCCTGGAAGATGAACTGCATGTCGCGGCGCAGGGCCTTGAGCTCCTTCTTGCTCATCTTGCCCACGTCCTTGCCCTCAAACTCAACAAGGCCCGAGGTGGGCTCGGTAAGGCGCATGATGCAGCGACCGGTGGTAGACTTGCCGCATCCCGACTCGCCTACCAGGCCAAAGGTCTCACCAGGCATGATGTCAAACGAGACGTCGTTGACGGCATGGACCTTCTTGGCATTCTTCATGCGGCTGGCAATGAGGCCGCTCTCAACAGGGAACTCCTTGCACAGGTGCTCAACATGAAGCAGGGGCTTTACGTCTGCCATTTATGCCTCGCCTCCTTCCTGCGCGGGCTTGTCGGCCGCAGCACCACCGCTACGCGAGGTCTTGGGCGCGTTCTCTGCCACAAAGGCGCCGTCGTGCGAGAAGTGGCAACGCGAGTAGTGTCCCGTCTCGGTCACATACGTGGGAGGCTGCTGCTGGCGGCAGAGGTCAGTTGCGTAGGGGCAGCGCGGCGAGAAGGCGCACCCAGCCGGCGCGTTTACCAGCGAAGGCGGGTTGCCCTTGATGGGCGTAAGCGGGCGCTTCTCGTCTATCACCGGATCGGGAATGGAGCGGGTGAGGCCCCAGGTGTACGGGTGGATAGGCGAGTAGAAAATCTCTTCGGCTGAGCCAAACTCCACGGGCTGACCGGCATACATAACCATGATCCTGTCGGCGATGTCTGCCACCACGCCAAGGTCGTGGGTGATCATGATGATGGCGTTGCCGTTCTTCTTCTGCATCTCTTGCATGAGCTCGATGATCTGCGCCTGAATGGTCACGTCGAGAGCCGTGGTGGGCTCGTCGGCAATGAGGATGTCAGGGTCGCAGGCAAGCGCCATGGCAATCATCACGCGCTGGCGCATGCCGCCCGAAAACTCGTGCGGGTAATCCTTCACGCGCTGCTCGGCGTTGGGGATGCCCACCATCTTAAGCAGCTCGATGGAGCGCTCGAGCGCCTGCTGCTTGGTGTAGCCAAGGTGCAAGATCATGCCTCGGAAAGCTGGCGGCCAATGGTGTACACCGGGTTGAGCGAGGTCATGGGGTCCTGGAAGATCATGGCAATGTCGTTGCCACGAATGTGCTCCATCTCTTCCTCGGTCATCTTGATCAGCGAGCGACCGCGGTAGAGCACGTCTCCGCCCTCGATCTTTCCCGGAGGCATATCGATGAGGCCCATGATGGTAAGCGAGGTCACCGATTTGCCAGAGCCGGACTCGCCCACCACGCCAAGCGTCTCGCCGCGATCGAGCGTGTACGACACGCCGTTTACGGCCTTGACCACACCGTCTTGGGTGTGAAAGAACATCTTGAGGTCATCAACCTCAAGGAGGTGGTGCCCCTCGGGCACCGGCTGGGTTTTGAGGTCAACCCAGTCGTCAGTTTTCTTCTTGCGTCCAAATCCAAACATCATGCGTCCTTCATCTTGACGTCGAGTGCATCACGCAGGCCATCACCAAGCAGCGTAAACGCAAGCACGGTGGTGAGAATGGCGATACCCGGCATAATCATGAGCCACGGCTGGGTGGCAAGGTAAGTCTGTCCGTCCTGAATCATGATGCCCCAGGAAGGGTCGGGCGGAATAACGCCCATGCCCAAGAACGAAAGGGCGCTCTCGGTGAGGATGGCGCCGCCGATGTTCATGGTGGCATACACCACGATGGAAGCCACCGAGTTGGGGAAGATGTGGCGCACGATGATGCGTGCGTCAGAGGCGCCCATGGCACGCGCGGCGTCCACGTAGTCGTTCTCCTTGACCGAGAGAATGGCCGAGCGGAAGACGCGGGCAATGGAGGGCCAGCCCAAAACGCCGATGGCAATGAACACGTTCTGAATGCCAGGGCCAATGACGGCTAGCATGGCAATCACAAAGAGCGTGTACGGGAAGGCCAGGAAGATGTCAGCAAAACGCATGATGAGGGTGTCCCACCAGCCACCGTTGTAAGCGGCAAGTGCACCCATGACCAAGCCGATGAGAGTCGAGATTGCCGTGGCAAGCACGCCGACGGCCAGCGAGATGCGCGCGCCGTAGATGACGCGGCACAGCACGTCACGGCCCAGCGTGTCGGTGCCAAAGGGATGCTCGAGCGAGGGAGGCAGGCGCGACATCTGGGTCATGGTGGTGGAGTCAATCTCGGTGGGGCTGCCCAGCGTCTGCGGAACCCACAGGTCTGCGGTAAGGGCAACAATCACCATAAAGACAATCCAGCATGCGCCAATGACGGCAAGCTTGTTGCGCTTGAGGCGCTGGAACGCGTCACCCCACAGGGTACGCGAGGGAGCCATATCAAGCTCGGTGCTCTGCTTGGCCTCGTCTATCTCTTCTTTGATTTGGTCTTTAGCCTTGTTTTTGTCAGCCATTGTTCCTCCTTCCCTACTCGCCCTTGGACCCGTCAAAGCGGATGCGCGGGTCGAGGAAGGCGTAGCTGATGTCCACAAGCAGGTTGATGACCATGACCACAATGACGATGACCGTCACGCTGCCCATGACGATGGGCCAGTCGCGCTGGCTGATGGCGCGATAGGTCTCAAAGCCCACGCCCGGCCAGTTGAACACGGTCTCGGTGAGGATGGCGCCGGCCAGCATGCCGCCAAAGTCCATGCCAATGTAGGTCACCACGGGGATGAGGGCGTTCTTGAGCGCGTGACGCCAGATGACGGCGCGACGCGAGAGGCCCTTTGCGCGGGCGGTGCGAATGTAGTCCTGGTTGAGGACCTCCAGCAGCTGCGAGCGCATGATGCGCGCGGTATAGGCAGTGGAAACCGCAGCCAGCGTAAGTGCGGGCAGGATGTAGTACACCCAGTTCTCAAACTCGGCATGAGGCCCACCCACACCAGAGATGGGCAGGTAGAACGCGCCATTGGTAACGTTTTTGAGGAAGATTCCCCAGAAGAGCTGCTGCAGCATACCAAACCAGAAGGCAGGCATGGCAACCATGGTTGACGTGACAAGGGTGACACCCACGTCCCAAGCCGAATATCGCTTGATGGCCGAGATCATGCCGGCACCAATGCCCAGTATGGACTCGATGACAATGGCCACCAAGGCAAGCCTGAAGGTGTAGGGATACTTTTGGCCCAGAATGGCGGTCACGGGCTTGCCGTTTTGCTGGTACGAGCGACCCAGGTCGCCGTGAAGCAGGCCGGTGATATAGGAAATGTAACGCTTCCACAGCGGCGTCTCGATGGTGTTGCCATTCTCGTCGAGGATGGGATTGCCATTCTCGTCGGTCTCGATAAGGTGATAGGTGGCACGAAGGTTAATCTCGGTTTGAGGATCGAGCTTCTTCTCGCCAGCAATCAGCTTGATGGGATCACCAGGAACGATATTCTGCATCGCAAACAGAATGAGCGTCACACCGAGAAACACCGGAATGAACTGAATGATTCGCTTGATGATGTACTTGATCATGAGTGGACTCCCCCTAAGGATGCGTCCGACAGTTGTCGCTCTTGCGAGCGTGGTTTACCTATCGTTAACAAAAAGAAGGCGGGGTGCCTTTCTCTTGGCACCCCGCCCCATACGTACTGTCAACCGAGCCTGACACTAGACAAGCTCTGCGACGGCAAACTCAGCCTTGCCCTGAGCGTCATAGAAGAAGCTGGCCAGGCGCTCGGAGCCAACGTGGTTGTGGCTATAGAACATGACCGGAATGATGGGCATGTCGGCGCCAACCATCTGGTTGATCTTGCGATAGGCAGCCTTGCGCTCCTCGTCGTCAACGATCTGACGGGCATCGTTCATTGCCTTGTCGACCTCTGCGTTGACGTACTTGGAGTAGTTGTTCTCAGACGTGGAGAGCACGTTGGGATACAGGAAGTTGTCCATGGTGGGATAGTCGGCGATCCAGCCCAGGCGGCCGATCTGGTAGTTGCCGTCACCAAGGGCGTCGAGGTAGGCAGCCCACTCGAGGGACTCCTGCTGAACCTCGATGCCAATCTTCTCAAGGTCGCCCTGGATGATGGACATGATGTCCTCATGGCCGCCACCAGAGTTGTAGGACAGCTTGATCTTGATGCCACGCTTGCCGTCAGAGCCAGCGGGATACTTCTCGTCGAGCATCTTGGCTGCGGCCTCGAGGTCATAGTGGCTGTTCTCCCAGGCGTTGCTGGGATCGTCGTCGATGACCTTGGGGAAGATGCAGTCGGCCGGTACGCGGGTTCCCTCAAAGACGGTGTCGATGATGTTTTGGCGGTTGATGGCCAGGGAGATGGCATTGCGGATGACAGGGTCCTTCATGACCTCGTCCTCGCAGTTGACGCAGAGGTAGTAGATGGAGGCCTCGGCACCGGTCAGGACCTGAGCACCCGGGGTAACGGTGTAGCCGTCGTCGGACAGGCCGTACTTCTCGGAGATCTCGCTCATGCGGCCAGAGGGGATGGACGTGAAGTCGATGTTGCCAGCCTCAAACTCACGGAAGGCGGTGTCGGGATCCTTCTGGATGGAGAAGTAGATGCCATCGATGGCGGCAGGGGTGCCATAGTAGTTGTCATAGCGAACCAGGTTGATGTACTGGTCGGCAACCCACTCGCCATCAATCATGAAGGGGCCATTGTCGATGGGGGCAACCAGGAACTTCTCGGGATCGTCGAGAGCGGCCTGCGGCACAGGAACCAGAGCGGGATGTGCGCAGATGTAAGGGAAGTCGGCCATGGGGGCGGTGAGGGTCACCTTAAGAGTGTAGTCGTCAACGGCCTCGACGCCGGTGAGCTCGGTAGCCTTGCCCTCTGCCATCTCGAGGGCGCCCTTGTCGGGGTCGAGGTGGTAGCGAATCTCGGAGGGAGTGGTCATGTTGGGATCGCAGATACGCTCCCAGCCGCGCTTGAAGGAGGCGGCGTCGACAGGGTCGCCGTTGTGGAAGGTGGCGCCCTCGACCAGGTGGAAGGTGAACTCGGTGGCGTCGTCGTTCACGTCCCAGTACTCAGCGGCCTTGGGGACGATCTCGTTGGTGTTCCAGTCGTAGTCGGTCAGAGCGTCAAACATGACGTGCTCAACCTGGGTGCCCTCGGACTCCTGCGTGTTGTAGGGGTCGATGGCGACAGGATTGTTGATGTAGAACTTGAGGACATTGGCGCTATCGGTAGCTGTGCCACCAGTGGTGGTGCCCCCATCGGTCTTCTTGCCACAACCTGCAAGCGCCGCAAGTGCGCTGGCCGCAAGGCTGCCACCTACGAATGCGCGACGATTCATCATCATGTCCGCCATACCATTCCTCCTCATAGAATGAACCTGCACCGCAGAACCAATCCTGCGATTAACCTTCAACCGCACCCCTGTTATGCATAGGAGTGCGGCATTGATACACAGCGCTCTATTTTGTTACAACCTCATGTCCATTGCAAGAACAAAAGTGCTGCTGGTCCAAATGCGCTTGTGAACGGACAGCAGCCTGCACTTGCAAAGACCTGGCAAACTATCCAATAACCCCCAATGGGAAAGTGAGTGCCATGATGCAGATGCTCAGCCCAAAGATGATGCCTGAAATAACGGTCAGACGGTCGAGGTTCTTTTCCCACACGCCCGAGCCAGCGGCAGAGTTGTACATGGAAGAGGCGATCATGTCAGAGACGCCGGTGCCCTTGCCGGAGTGCATAAGCACAAGCAGGACGGTGATGATGCCGGAGACAAACATAAGAACGAGCAAGAAGATGTTAAGCGCAGACACAAAAAGCTCCTTGTGATGCAAGAGACAGATACAAGCGGCTAGGTTAGCACATAATGGCGCGTGCTGTGTGGAGAACAGATGGCACCCAGCTTGGGATGGGCATGGCCCTGCGTCGTATAATCAAGCAGTCGGCTTTACGAAAAACGGAAAGGTGCGCCTATGATTTTGCTTGTTCTTGCGTTTGCTGCCAGCCTGGTACCCTCGTTGGGGCTGTTCTTTTGGCTGCGTAAGCTTGAGGGGGACGTGGAGTTTGAGGATATCTGCAACAAGGCCATGGTGCAGGGCCTCATAAGCGTCTTGCCCGCCTTGGGCTGCTCGCTGGTCTTTCAGATTATAGAAATGGTCCTTGCCGCGTACGCGGGCTTCTCGGGCCTTCCGCGAGCGGCGTTTCACACCATGATTGTGCTTGCCCTCTCGGAGGAGCTGGTAAAGTGCCTGTGGTCTCGCAGGTTTATGAGCAAGTACCAACGCGCGTGGTCGTGGATGGACTACATCATTGTCACCACCATTGTGGGCATAGGCTTTGGACTTGCCGAGGACATCCCCTATGCCATTGGAAGCAGCCCCATTGTGATGCTGATACGCGGCATTGGCGTGGCCCATGGCGGCTATGCCTTTGTCATGGGCTACTTTATGGGCAAGGGAGAGAAGACCGGGGACAAGCTGTGGACGGTCTTGGGCTTTGGGCTGCCCTGGCTCATGCATGGCCTGTATGACTTTGGCCTGACTGACGAGTTCTTGTCATTTGCCGGCGAGCATGGGGCGATTCTTTCGGTGGGCTTGGCCGCCTTTGAGCTGGTGGTGCTGGCCATCCTCATTGCCTTCTTTGTCCGTCGCAAAGATGACCAACGCTACCGCGAGCCCATGGTTGCCCTACCAGAGGCAGCCCCGGCTACGGCTGAGCAGGATGCCCCTGCCCCGCTTTTGCCTACAGATGAGGGGGACGACGACTCCGGCCACAGCGGCCGCCACTTTGCCTAGCCATGCATACCAACCGAGGATAGAAGACTATGCAAGCATTTGAAGTTACCAACGAGAGCAGCTATTACTACTATGCGCACAACGGCGTGCTGACCTTAGCGCTCACCATGCGCCTCACGCTTGACCACACTATTGACCATCAGGCCATGCAGCAGGCACTTACACGTGCCGCCCACACCTACCCGCAGTTCTCGTCTCGGCTGGCCTACGTGGACGGCCGTTGGTGGTATGTGCCAAACGAGCTTGACGTGGTGCTGTACGCCGCGCAGGACAACAGCTGCTCGTTGGGTGGCCCAGACACCAACCACTACCTGTATCGCGTATGGGCCGAGGGCAATAGTGTGGGCATTGTGGCAAGCCACGGCATGGGCGACGGTCACTGTCTCACCGACTTCATGCGCACCCTGCTCTTTTACTATGCCGTTGAGCGTGGACTCGTGGACGAGGATAGCGCGCCCGAGGGCATCTTCCTTGAGGGCCAGGTTGAGGTGCCCGCGTTTGACCCCTACTTGCGCTATGCCAATACCGAGCAAGCGCCTATAGGCACGCCCGACATAGGCCCCATCTTTGCGCCTTCCGTTGCCTACAGCGAGGATGCGGGCGACTTCTCTTGCCACGTTGACCTCATCGAGCTGCCTACGGCGCAGCTGCGCGATCTGGCAAAGCGTGTGCAGGCCCGCATCTCACCGCTAGTTATGGCCCTTGAGGCACGTGCCATTGCACAAGCCTGGGACACAGCCGGGGCGTCGCTCATAGGACCCATCACCTACGACATGCGCCCCTACTTTGAGACGGGCATGATGGACAACTTCTCGAGCTGGGCGCTTGCCGTGCTGCCCGGGCAGGTGCTGGCCGCCGACCTTGCCACGCAGTGCGCGGTCATCGCGCAGGCCATGGAGCAGCAGCTTAACGTCGAGGCCATGCGCGTGCAAATGGGACGCAGCATTGCCAACACAGCTGCCGAGCGCGGCAAGTCGCTTGACGAGCTGTTCTCCTCTACCGAGCGCCACATGGAGGAGGCACGTTACACCCGCAAGTATCTGAGCCTCTACGTCTCTAACGTGGGCGCCCTGCGCCTGCCCGAGCCGCTGGCACAGATGCTTGTGAGCGCCGAGTGCTACCTGCCCAGCTTCTCCTCGCCCATAAACCTCACCATGATGGGCACGCCGAGCACCGTGCGCATATCGATTACCAGGACCTTTGACGATGATGGCATATCACGCGCGATGCTGGCGCAGCTGCAGGAGCAGGGCATTGATGCCAGGCTGGAGCTGCGCGGCCGCCAGCTCTTCCCCCGCATGGGCCGCGAGGCCGTGCTGGAGCTAGAGAGGATCTAGGGGTTCGCAGGTCACATACAGATAGGAAGGCGCCCCTGACGGAGCGCCTTTTTCTTTGATGGTGGAGATGAAGGGATTCACTACGCCGAATGCGGCGGCGCTCACGTGCCGATTGGGTTCGAATCCCCGCCGCCTACATATACAAGAAAGCGCCCCATCACTGGGGCGCCATACTGACATGGTGGAGATGAAGGGATTCGAACCCTCGGCCTCTGCCTTGCGAAGGCAGCGCTCTCCCAACTGAGCTACATCCCCGAAATGCACAAATCATTGTTGCAATACGGACATCTGCTGTCAACCGTAACCATAAAACCCCACGAGTCCGTTATGCGAAGCCATATTTGCCTTTCTCTTCTCTCCTCATGACGCAGTGGAAGACATAGGAAGGCTAAGATTGGCCACGAGCGAGGTTTCGGTCAAGGTGCGGGCTCATCCGCGCAGCCACCCGTCGCAACCAGCGTGGTCGTGGGGAGAACCCCGTCCGTGGCGACGGCTGCGGGCTCATCCGCGCGACCACCCGTCGCGGCCGGCGGGGTGGTGTGCGGGGCCCCGCAAGGCGGCAGAGAAAAGTGTGTGGCGGGTGGGGGCAGGCCGCACCGGCCCGGCACTGCAGGCCTCGCCTGCAAGACTGCCTGCGACACCGTTGCAGCTCAGATTTCAATTAAGCCGAAGCCATATTTGCAGCACTGAAGCCTGAAGGACTTTCAGACCTGTATGCTCAACTCGTCATAGTGCGAACGTAGAGCAGCACTCGCCCTCTTTGCAAAAGAGAGTGCTGACTGGTGGCCGCACTTGCCCTCTTTTCAAAGAGGGTGCGGACTAGCAGCCGCACTTGCTCGTCCATTGAAGGTGTCACTTTTACATTTCCGCAGGTAAGAGAATTGTCCTTATTATCTAAGGCAGAGACACTGCGGACGCAGGTCCGCACTCGCCCCCTCGCGGGAGACACTGCGGACGCAGGTCCGCACTCGCCCAGCATCAGAGAGCAAGTGCGGACGTAGAACCGCACAATCTCCCTCACCGCAAAGTCCAGGGCGTATAGGTTAGACAGGAATCACGCGCAGCTCGTGCGATGATGCCGTGAACGGCTCGTAACCGTTTTCGGTCACCACGCCACAGTCCTCAAGACGGATACCAAACTTTCCTGGCAGATAGATGCCAGGCTCGATGGTGACCACCGACCCAAGCGGCACCGGCTTCTTCCATCTGATGCCAAAGTTGGGACGCTCGTGAATCTGAATGCCCACACCGTGGCCCAGACCATGGCCGTAGTAATCACCATACCCAGCATCGCTGATGACCTTGACCGAGATATTGTGAATGTCAGCCCCAATGACATCCGGACGCACTGCTGCGGCACTTTGCTCGTGAGCCTGCTTGACGATCTCGTACACACGACGCTGCTCGTCGCTTGGCTCGCCCAGGCACACGGTACGCGTCATGTCGGCATGATAGTCCTGATAGAGTGCGCCGTAGTCCATGACGATAAAGTCGCCCTCCCCCACCACGCGTGAACCGGGGCGCGCATGGGGATTGGCGCCATTGGGACCCGAGGCAATAATCGACTCAAACGAAAGCCCGTCAGCCCCATGGCTCAGCATATAGTTTTCGAGCTCAGCCCTGATCTGCTGCTCGGTCATGCCAGGCTTGATGTAGGTGCAAATGTATTCGAAGGCCTCATCGGTGATCTCTTGCGCACGACGCAGAAGCGCAATCTCGTCTTCATCCTTGACCATTCTTAGATCGCAAATGTCACCGTGCAGCCGGGGAAAGACGGGCGCGATCGAGGCAAGCGCGCATTGGTGCTGCAAGTCATCGTAAAAGGCCAGATCACACGTGTCCTCGATGGCCACCACACGTGCGCGGGCACTCAGTATCCGCTGGGCCACCCACTGGGCATGGCCGATAAACTCCATGTCAAAGCGCCAACCGGCATCGGTGCCCACCTTCTCGATGAAGCTGTTGTAATAACGCGAGTCAGTATGCAGGTACAGGCTTTCTGCGGTAACAAAGGCGGTATGCGCCACCTCGTCGTCAAAGACCCTGCGGGCGCCCGTCAGCCAACGCAAGTCAGGATTGTTGCGCAGTACCACGGCGTCATAACCGCGTTGCTCCATAAGGCCACGCAGACGCTCGACGCGCTGGGCAAAGACGGTTGTGTCAGACATGGGAAACTCCTTCTTTCATACAAGCCTGCCCGGAGCAAAAGATGGTCATCCATCGCCCCAAGCACATATCAAATAGAAACCCACTTCAATAGGCGCTCACTTCAAACGTTCGAGTGCCGCCTGTCGCCGCAGTCTTAGTTGGCCGCCGCACGAGAGGCGCACCAGGCTGCCACATGCTCGGCAATAAGCTCGTCGGTAACCGATGCCAAGCGCACGCGTCCCAGCTTGCGGGGCAGGCCCAGCAAAAAGCGGTTGGTGCGCAAGAAGCGCTCGGCCCGCAAGGCTGCCATCAGCTCGTTTGGATCAACGTGCGCCGTCAGCACGGGCACCTCAAGCCGCCCAAGCAGCTCATCTTGGGCAAGGACGTCATCCACCTCAAACATACCCTCGCCGGCCGCCAGGCGCGCCTGGAAGCGCAGTGCCTCGGCGCGAGCTACCGAGGGCGCCACCTCTGCCCCCAGCAGGCTCTGCAACGCCCGTGCAAAGGCCTCTCCATAGGCTAGCGACTGACGCAAGGCCAGTGCCGTTGACGAAAGCGTCTTGCCGCGCGTCTTAATGGTGTCTTGCAGTTGCTCGCAGGTAAGTTCGGGGTCAAAGGCACAGATGCCCTCGGTACGGTCCCACAGGTGCGAGAAGGTGCTTTCGGAATCGCACATGGCCGTCACGACCATATGCACGCGTGCCATAAGCACGTCCTCGCACAGCTCATGGGGCATGGCAAGGTCGACATCAAACAGCACCTGCTTGACCCATGGTTTGAGCGATAGCATCATGGGACGTCCCACCACATCTATGCCACGCGGCGTCACGGGTGCCTCAACAAAGGCCGTTAGGCTTGTGGGCACCATAACCAGCGCAACTCCACCACACCATTGGGCGCACACATAGGATGCCATCGACAGCGCATCGACACCCCCCATGGCCACCACCACATCATCTGATGTGATGCCCGCGCTGGCAAGCTGGGAAAAGGTGTCAGCGCAGGCCTCAGGCATACGCGCCTGCCCTTCAAAGGGAACCACAGCCTGCGTCACGGCAAAGCCGGCATCCGTCAGCTGGCGCCGCATCAACTCGCACGCGTCAGCGTCCACACCATCCTGAGCCAGAAGCGCAGCCGCACGCGGGCTGCCCACGCAGCCCTTGAGCACCGATGACGCCTCGTCAAGCACCGAGGTGCCCAGCCTTACGTCACACGATCCCCCGGGAATCGAAACCCATTGACGCTTGCGCAGTGCGGTGACGTCGCTCAAAGCAGCCCCCTTTCCCACAAGAGACTCCCCGCCTCGGAGGCAACCTGGTCAAAGCTCTTGTTTCGTATGTCTATGGTTATGTCGGCCTCACGTTGGTAGAGAGGCCGCCTATGTGCATACAACGCACGCGCCTGTTCGGGAGTACCCAAGTCCGGACGGCGCTCGGGATGCTGAATCTGGCGAAGCGAGTCGTCGAGGCTGCCGTCGAGATAGACGACCGTACCCATCTCGTGCAGCAACTCGCAGCACTGGGGGCGCTCTACTATGCCTCCACCGCAGCTCACCAGAAGCGATTTGCGCTGTGAGAGCTCACGCAGCGCGCGTTCCTCGCCCAAACGAAAGGCCTCCTCGCCATCTTGGGCAAAGATCTCGCGCACGGACTTGCACACTAGGCGCTCGACCAGACGGTCGGTGTCAAGATAGGCACGATGAAAGAGCCGTCCTAGGTTACGCGCCAAGGTTGACTTTCCCGCACCGAGAAAGCCCACAAAAAACACGTGGTCACAGCCCTCGTGCACAATGTAGCCCTCGGAGGGAAGGTACACGTCCACGTCTGCTCACTCGCCTTCAAAGACATGTCCGCGCAACAGCAGCCGCTCAAAGATGCGGAAGATATGGGTGTACCACAGGTCGGTGGTCGACTGCGGGCGCACCAGCACCGTTGGCACGCCGGCCAAGTTGCCGGCGACCACATCGGTATAGATCTGGTCTCCAATCAACACAGCCTCATCGGCCTTTACGCCCATCTTTTTGAGTGCCGACCACACGGCAATGGGAGCTGGCTTCATGGCATGATGCACCACGGAGCTGTCAAGCTCTGCAGCTGACGCCTCGACCTGCCTGCCATGGAAATTGTTGGACACGATGCAGGTAGGGATACCCGCATCGTGCACGCGCCGTATCCAGTCGAGCACCTCGGGCGGAGCCACCTTGGTATCGCGTGGCACACAGGTGTTGTCTCGGTCCATCAGGACGCAACGTACGCCCTGCTGCTTGAGCCATTCGATATCGACCATGTCGATGGTCTTAAGATAGCGTTTCGCACGAAAGATTCCCATCGTTTTGGCCTAGCTGTTGAGCGACTCGTTGATGGCCTGCTGATGCTCCTCGTAGGTCTCGGAGAACTGATGCACGTTCTCGTTGATGAAGAAGTAGAAGTAGTCGGTGTCCGCAGGCTCAAGGGCGGCCTGGATGGACGCCAGGCTGGGCGAGCAGATGGGGGTAGGCGGTAGGTTCTGGTTGAGATAGCTGTTGTAGGGGCTATCGGTCTGCAGGTCGCTGGCAGTGACCTCGCCACCGGTCTCGTACATCATGGTGGCATCGCTCTCAAGATAGGGGCGCACGTAGCCAAGGCCCGGGAAGTTGCGGCCAAGTCGGTTGTAAAAGACCGAGGCAATAAGCGGGCGATCCTCGTCCGTTACGGCCTCTTTCTCGATGACCGAGGCAAGCTTGATGATGCCGTAGTTGCTGATGTCAACGTTGTAACGGTCGCGGATGGCCTCGCGGTAGGGCCCAAAGTCGATAGAGCCAACCTCAGCCTCGTACTGGTTGAGCATGGCGCGAATGACCGCATCGGCGCTCATGTCAGAGCCGCCCATGTCGTACTTCTTGGGGAAGAGGTATCCCTCAAGCGTGTCGTACTCGCTGCTTACGCCGTCGAGGAAGGAGTAGTCGTTCACGTAGTTGGAAGCCTTGGCCTGCTCTATGAACGAGCTGGCCGGAATGCCCAGCTGGGTCTCTACCAGCTCGGCCGTCTGCTTGACGGTCTTGCCCTCGGGCACGGTAAGCTGGAACTGCGTGGCGTTGGGACCGCTTACCAGCTGGCGCACGACCTCGGACACGTTTGCTCCGGTAATAAACTGATAGGTGCCGCTCTTCATGGTTGCGTCGGCGTTTTGCTTCTGAACTTCCTGGTAGAAGACCGACTCGCTCGATATCACGTGGTTCTCAAGCAGAATCGAGGCAATCTGGATGCCACCCGCACCGTCAGGGATGGTGACGATGACCTCCTCGCCTGTCGGATACTCGCTGCTGGCCGCCTCGGTCTTGTGCTGGAAGAGACGCGGCACCACAAGAAAGCCTATGCCTACCACAGCAAATACCAGCACCAATGCAAGAATGGCAACCACGGGCACACCGCTTGACTTCTTGGCAGGAGCAGCACCCTGCGCCCTGCGCTTGTGAGCCTCGGCAGCACGCTCGGTGGCGCGAGCCGTGCGCTCGGACATCTGCTGTCCGCTAGCCGCACTGGG
This sequence comes from Atopobiaceae bacterium, assembly GCA_017510875.1. GTDB lineage: Bacteria > Actinomycetota > Coriobacteriia > Coriobacteriales > Atopobiaceae > UBA1367. Next base: position 14,882 of record JAFWLX010000132.1, read on the forward strand.
CCTTGCGGCAGCCGTGCTTGATTGTGCATGGCTCCTCGAGCCATGGGCAGACGAGCGCGGCGTGGCCCCCCTGCGGGGACGCTTCTCGGCCTCGTCACTCGTGCTTGACGACGAGAAATGCGCCGCTCGTTTTCCCTGCGAACTATCTTGGCTCGTAGCCATGCTAAATCCTTACGATCGTCTGGCGTCTAGCCAGGATTGCAGAAACAGGGATGCGGCAACCATGTCAACCTTTCCGCGCATGGCTTTCTCGCTCATCCCCTCCTCACGTAGGATACGCTTGGCCTCACGTGAGGATAACCGTTCGTCGGCAAATTCCAGAGGAAGGCCGCATGCTTTGGCAATCTTATGTGCCTCAGCCATTATGCGCTCAGCTTGCGGGCCATCTTCTCCGGACAGTGTTTTGGGCCTTCCGCACACCAACAGGTCGGGCTCATAGTCCTCAAGCACGCGCCGGAAGGTTCGCGCGTGCTGAAGGACTTCGTTAGCAGGGAGCACGCAAACAGGCGAGGCAACGCTGCCCGTGGCATCGCTTGCCGCAATGCCCACGCGCACCTCGCCGATATCGAGCGCCAATACTCGCATGTCCTCCCCTTTAGCGCGACAAAGGGGACGGCCTTGGGCCATCCCGCTTGATCAGCGCTATGCTCCCAACTGCTCGCGTGCAGCACTCAGGGCGTCGTCGATGCCGCCCACATTGCTGCCGCCGGCCTGTGCCATGGTGGGCTTACCGCCGCCACGGCCTCCGACCAGCGCAGATACGTTGCGAATGACATCTCCGGCCTTGAATCCGGCGGCCACGGCCGCATCGGTGCCCGCAGCAAGAAGGGCCACCTTGCCCTCCGGCGTGGCCGAGGCAAGCACGCAGGCGCAGGCAGCACCCAGATGGTCGCGCACGGTATCCCAGGCGCCGCGAATCTCCTTGCCGTCAACGCCGTCGAGGCGGGCAACCACCAGCTTGTAGTCGCCCAGGTCAATGGCAGACGAGATGGCGTCGGCAACCTTGTTTGACGATCCGCCGGTAAGCGCCGCGCGAAGCTTCTTGTCGGCCTCGCCCTTCTCGTTTTGGAGCGAGACGATACGCGCGGGCACCTCGGAGGGACGGCACTTGAGCGTATGCGCGGCAAGCTGCAGCTGCCCCAGGCACTCGTCAAGGTACTGGATGGCGCCCACCGAGGTCATGGCCTCGATACGGCGGGCGTTGGAGCCTACCGAGCCCTCGGACACAATCTTGAACAGGCCAATCTCGGCGGTGTTGCGCGCATGCGTGCCGCCGCAGAGCTCGCGCGAGAAGGGTGCGTCAACGTCGTCGGTGGAGACCACGCGCACCACGTCGCCGTACTTCTCGCCAAAGAGCGCCACAGCTCCTGCGGCCTTGGCCTCGTCGATGCCCATGACCTGCGTGACCACCGGCTTGGCAGCAAAGATCTCGGCGTTGACCATGCCCTCGATACGGGCAAGCTGGTCGGCCGTTAGGGCCTCAAAATGGGTGAAGTCAAAGCGCAGACGGTCAGGGGCCACCAAGCTGCCTGCCTGGTTTACGTGCTCGCCAAGCACCTTCTTAAGGGCGGCATCAAGCAGATGCGTTGCGGTGTGGTTGCGACGGATGAGCTCGCGACGGCCATGGTCGATGGTGGTGCTGGCGGTATCACCCACATGCACAGTGCCCTCAACCAGCTCGCCAATGTGGGCCACAATCCCGCTCTCGTGATTGTGGACGTTGGCCACGTCAAACGTAAAGTTGTCGCCATCAATTACGCCCGTGTCGGCCATCTGGCCGCCCATCTCGGCATAGAAAGTGGTTCGGTCGAGCACAAGCTCTATCAGGTCGCCTGCTCTTGCGCTTGATACCTCCTCGCCCTCGCGCACGATGGCGAGCACGGTGGCACCGTCAAGGGCGTCGGCGTCGTAGCCGCAGAACTCGGTGGCGTCCAGACTATCTGAGAGGGCCGTCCACACGTCGTTGAAGGTGCCCCAGGCGTCGCGGTTTGCGTTGGCACGGGCGCGCTCGCGCTGCTCGGTCATGCAAGCGTCAAAGGCTTCCATGCCCACGCCGTGACCGGCTGCCTCGCAGATCTCGCGCGTGAGGTCAATGGGGAACCCGTAGGTGTCATGCAGTTTGAAGGCGACCTCGCCCGGAAGGTCGGCACCATCCGCCAGCTTGGCAAGCTCGGTCTCGAGGCTTGCCTCGCCTGCGTCGAGCGTGGCGTTAAAGCGCTCCTCCTCGGCCTGTAGGATGCCCAGGATAAGAGCCTTGTTCTCGGTGAGCTCGGGGTACACGTCAGCCATAAGGCGCATGACTTCCTCGGAGTAAGCCGTGAGGAAGGTGCCCTGGATGCCCAGCAGACGCCCGTGATACACGGCACGACGCAGCAGGCGGCGCAGCACGTAGCCGCGGCCCTCGTTGCTGGGAAGAATGCCGTCGCCAATCATGAAAGTGACCGAGCGGCTGTGGTCGGCTACAATACGCAGGCTGCGGTCAACGCGGGGGTCGACGCCGTAGGTCTTGCCCGAGAGCTTCTCCCCTACCCCAATGAGCGAGGCAAGCACGTCGCCGTCGTAGTTGGTGCCCTTGTGCTGCATGATGGCCGCAATGCGCTCGAGGCCCATGCCCGTGTCGATGTTGCGATGGGGCAGCTCGGGCATCGAGCCGTCCTCTTGGCGGTCGTACTGCGTAAACACGAGGTTCCAGAACTCAAGGTAGCGGTCGCCGTCGTCGCCAGGGGCCTCGCCCTCGTACTCGGGACCCTGGTCAAAGTAGATCTCGGAGCAGGGACCACAGGGGCCGGTGGGACCGGCTGCCCAGAAGTTGTCGTCCTCGCCTAGGCGGCTGATGTGATCGTAAGGCACGCCGTGTGAGTGCCAAAGCTCTATGGCCTCGTTGTCGTCCTCAAACACCGTCATGTACAGGCGATCCTTGGGAAGGCCCAGATGCTCAGGCTCAGTGATGAACTCCCAGGCCCAGGCAATGGCGTCAGCCTTGGTATAGCCACCAAACGAGAAGTTGCCCAGCATCTCAAAGAACGACAGGTGCCGCGAGTCGCCAATGACGTCGATGTCGCCCGTGCGCACGCACTTCTGGCATGAGCAGGCACCAATCTCGGCCATGGTCTTGAGTCCCTGGTAGTACTCCTTAAACTGGTTCATGCCCGCGTTGGTAAGCAGCAGCGAGGGATCGTCAGGAACAAGCGACGAAGACGGATAGAGCTTGCAGCCCTTTGCCTCGAAGAACTTAAGGAAGTCATCACGGATTTCTGCCGTGGTCATGGTCTTGTAATCGGTGCTCATGCTTCTCCTAGGACGTACATGGAAACGTTCCAACTGGGCAATTGTAGCGCAGATTATGCCTAGGAGGAAAAACGCCCACGTAGCGCACATGAGAGATGGGCTGCAACCGGGTCTGTTGCGATTTCGCCACCCTGCCTCCGTAAGACGTACAGCAGGCGGCGGCCCGTTTACTCGACCAGCCGGCTGGATCCCCCGAAACGGACCAGTGGGGGCGCCCACGCGGGCGTATTGGTCCGTTTGCGGGGACGCTGTCCGGGTGATCCCCCGAAACGGACCAGTGGCAGCCCGAACCCGCCCGTAACGGTCCGTTTGCGGGGACGTGCCTCGAGTGATCCCCCGAAACGGACCGCTAGGGGCGCCCACGCGGGCGTATTGGTCCGTTTGCGGGGACGTGGCGTCGGCTCGATACGGCGGCAACGTCGCTAGTCATGGCAGGGCGGCCGCACCCCTTTGTGCAGCCGCCTCCCCTGTCTAAGCTCCGTTGCTTTTGTCTATTTCCCGTGAGCCTTGGGCCGTGCTCCTAGTTCTTGGTGAAGTGGTCCCAAGCGGCTTGCGAGACGGCACCCGTGCCACCATACACATGGCCGTGCGTGATGGTGCCCTCGCCCTTAAGGGCGTCGAAGGCGCGCCACGGGTCCTTGGTGCCGTCCTTGCCCACCAGCACGAGCACCGAGGCGTTCTTGCCGCAGACTGCGGCGCCGGTCAGCGCGTCCCAGTAGCCATCGGAGGTGGCCACCGAGAGGTGCGACATGCCCATGCCCTCGCCTATCTCCCACTTGGCGATATGGGCCGAGGTGTCCAGGGCAGTGGCGCCGTAGAGGCGCTCCACGGAGAGCCCGGCGGACTTGAACTTGTTCGCCGTACCGCTGGTAACGGCCGCGGTGCCGCCCACGATGACGACCCTCTTGAAGCCGCCGGCCTTGATGGCGTTAAACGCCGCGTCGCCGATGTTGCCCTTGGTGTCGGTCAGGAAGATGGGCGCCTTCCTCCACCAGGCGTAGGGCGCGACCGACAGGGCGTCCCAGTAGCCGTTAGAGGTGGCTACGATGGCTGTATCGGACCAGCCGGAGCCCGCTCGGTAGATCTGGACCGCGGTGAGCACGGCGTTGTCGCCGGCTACGCGCGTGGTGTTGATGCCCATCGCTGCTATCTCGTTCTTGACGGAATCGGAGACGGCCGCCGTACCGCCCATGATCAGGGCGCGACTGGGCTTGAGGCGCTGTATCTCTTCCTTGGTCTTGGTTGCGAGGCTCCCCTTGGTGGTGATGAGCACCGGCGCGTCCAGCGTGCCGGCCAGGCCCGCTGCAGCCAAGGCGTCCCAGTAGCCGTCGTTGGTAGCCACGATCACTGTACCGCCGCGCCCAGCCTCGAACACGCTTCCGTTGTCCGCCTCAACGACGGCCTTGCCCGTCTCGATGGCGTTGTCTCCGGCGTAGCGGGTCCAGGTGGCACTTGTGGACTTCACAATCTGGAAGGTCTCGGTGCGCACGTTGTTGAAGTTGCCCTTGCCCTTGATAACGACAGTTCCAGGACCCACATCTATATTGGCGCCATACGAGAGCTCGTAGTCTTTGTCCTTGGTAAGTGTCTTGCCGTTGTATTTAACGGTTATCGCGGGCTTGATCTGCTTGCCCGTGTAGGACTGGTCTGCAATCTTGCTTACGACAACGGTGCTGGAGTTGATGGCCAGCGGTGAGATGGTCCACGAGAGATTCTTGGCGGTTGTTGAGCCATTGTTCCACTGATAATTGCTGTTGACCAGGCTTGCCTGGACACTGTATGTCTTTGCGTCAGTTGCCGTAACGGTTCCACTGAGCGAGACACCGTCTACGGCGGTTACGCCCGTCTGAGCTGACCCGTTGTATACAAGCCCCGTCTTTACCTGAGGATCTGCCAGCTTAGCCTTGGCAATGGACCATGTGATGCTCTTTGTCCCCGTGGTGTTGTCAGACCACTTATAGTTTGTGCTGGCGAGGGTGGCAACCGTCGAATAGCTCTGTGCATCTACGCCCTTGCTATTCTGATCGAGCGAGTAGCCCTCACCGGCCTTGACGCCTTCCTGCACCTGCTTGTTGTATACAAGGCCCGTTACGGCCGTAGGAATTGCGATGGGCTTTTTGGCAATGGACCAGTTGATGGTCTTATCAGTTGTGGTGCCATCACTCCACATGGTATAGGTCTTATTACTGAGCTTGGCAATAGCAGTATATGAATTAGCGTTGACCGCAGACTTTGTGCCTACAAACGTGTAGCCCTCGCCCTCGTCTACGCCCGCCTGGTTACTGCCGTTATATACAAGACCCGTCTTGGCAGTTGGGATGGGAATCTTCTTCTTTACGATGGTGAAGGTCTTTGTGACACTGTCTTCGTATCCGTTCTTGCCAGTAACGGTAACGCTGCCAGTTCCAGGATTCTTGTTTGTCCCATAGCTAAGCGTGTAGTCAGTGCCCTCGACGAGTGTGGTGTCACCATCTTTGATAGTTGGCTTGGGGGTAATCTGGCTGCCCGTATACTCATAGGCACCGTTGGCACCAGTACCAGCAGGGATGGTTATCGTGAGGTCATTAACGGAGACCTTATCCTCAAAGGGGCCACTGTAGGTTGGCCAGTCATCTTCTGTCTTGTCGTCGTACGTATCGTCCGTGCACTTGGGCTCGGGTAACTGCCAATCCGTATGCGTATCGACTTCATAGGCAGCGTCGGTAGCCTGTATTTTTGTATCGCTCTTGAGGAAATAGTCGGCATAGAGGGGATCAACGTCAAAGGTGTCCATGTTGGTCGGATCATCAAAGGTCACATCAACGTGGTACCACTTCGCGCCAATCTTCACGCGATTCCACTGGTGAACGGGAGTGGTTGCTATGCCACACTCGATCCCAAGCCGCTGCATGGCAGACAGGTAGGCGAGCGAGTAGCCCTGGCACACCGCCTCACCGTCAACCATGGCACCATATGCACTCCAAGGGTCGCGATGTTGCTGATTGATATAGGCAGTCGGATTAGTGGACTCACTTGCAGGGGTATCGTAAGTCACATTGCGCACAAGCCAGTCGTGAACAGCCTTGATCCTCTCTTCAGTGGAAGCCTTGCTTGCAGGGGGCACCCAGCTGAGCAGGTCCTGCATGCTTGCCTCGTAGTTTGCCTTCTTCGTCTCTAGATCGGCGCCATCAAAAAGGTACTGGAATACGACCACGTATACAGTCTCCTGATCATAGTTTGTCATGACGCTGCTGTTCACGTACCACAGGTCTGGCTCAGAGTTTATGATGTCGGCAACTATCGCCTGTATCTCTTCCCTGTTGAGGTTAAAGCTCGCGATGGTCTTTTGCCCTATCTTGTCGCTCTTGACCGTAAGAATCTGACTCTTATCGACGTTCTTCATCGCAGTGGTAAACGTCTGCTTGAGCGCGTCGTACTGGTCTTGAGTGAGCTTGCCGGCAAGACCGGGCGTCACCGCCTGCGGCTCGAGCGCGCAATCGCCAAAATAGGGGTTGCGGCCAAACTGGTACAGCGGAAGCTCTAGCTGACCGAGCACAGACTCGTCAATCTCCCCGTCGGGAAGCTCGTCCTCGCCGGCGGCCTCGAGCGACGCACCTTCGTCGACCGTGGCTTCGTCCTGTGCCTCTCCGGCGTCAGTACCCTCGGTATCCTGGCCCTCGGTCTCTTCAGCCTGGACCACGGCTTCCTGGTTGTCCACGTCTTCCTCGGCAAAGGCCGTCACCGGAACGCCGGCAACGCACAGCTCGAGGGCCAGCAGCACGGACAGCGCCTTACGTGCTTGCACCCCCATCTTGCAGAACCACGGTCTTTTGCTCATAAAGAATGCCTCCTTCCAAGATGGGGGCACAGCCATGGCCGTGCCCACAAGCACCGTAAGATTTTGGGATCTGTGCGCTGCCGTCCTTTTATTGCAGTCGGCGCTCACGCTATCCCAAGACGCGTGCGGAAACGTTCAGTCTTGGCAATTGTAGCGCACGCAGGTCTTTAAATATCGAGCGGGAACGCCCGCGTAACATGCGCGGGGACGAACGAGTGCTAACAGCGTGGATTGGGGGACCGTCCCTTTTCCACGTTGGCGAA
>JAFWLX010000012.1 GCA_017510875.1 Atopobiaceae bacterium
CCCTGCGCAGCGCAGGGCCGCCAGCTATCTGGACGAGGTTGTGGACGAGCTGGGTGGCCGGTTCTGGGTGGCGGGTCACTCCAAGGGCGGCGCGCTTGCCGCCTATGCCGTTCGCGCTGCCAGCGAGGATACCTGCGGGCAGCTTGAGCAGTGCTACACCCTAGACGGTCCTGGGCTTTCGCCCGAGGTGCGCGATGGCACACCCTATTCCGTTGAAGTGCCTCTTGAGAAGGTAGTACCCCACGCCTCTTTGGTGGGGATGCTGTTTGAGAGGAGCCAAGAGGAGCTTGTGGTGGTTCGCAGCTCTGAGCAGGGAGTTATGCAGCATGCGCCCTTCTCGTGGGAGGTGAACGGCAACGACTTTGTGCGTGCGTGGGGCCTGGAATACGATGCGTGGCGACTCATGCAGCGATTGAACGACTGCCTTGAGAGTATGGGGCTCGCAGATCGTACGGCCTTTGCCAGGCTCTTGGGCTGGCTGGTGGATGCAACAGCGGAGACGTCCTTCTCGGGACTGCTAAGCCGCTGGTCATCCAACCGCCAGGCCATGCAGACGGCGCTATCGGCTGCCCCGCAGCACGACCGGGACCTCTTTGAACGCACGATGGACAATCTGGTGGCAACGGTGTTGCTTGGCTCGCGCCAAGAGTACGGCTTGGACAGAGACGGAACGCCTCAGTCCCATGCGACATACGCTGCCCGCCGCGTTGAGGATCTGTCGGCAAAGACCAACGACCGGCTCTCGCGCATCGATCGCTACACCGGTCGGTAACTTCACGAATCCACCTAGAGGCCCAAGATGCGCCTGGTCTCGCGCAGAAACACGTCCATCTCCTCTGGCGTTCCTACGGTCACACGCAGCCAGTTGTCGATGCGCGGCGCGTTGTAATAACGCGTGAGCACGCCAGCCTCTCGCAGACGCGCGCACCATTCGGTGGCCGGCAGGCTGGGGTGTGTGGCAAACACGAAGTTGGTCGCACTGGGCAGTACGGTGAAACCCATATCTTCCAACGTGCGAATGGTGCGATCGCGCGTCTCGCAAATGGTGGTGGTGCACTTGCGGAAGTACTCCTCGTCCTCAAGCGCAGCAATGCCAATGGCCATGGTTGGTGCCGACAGGTTGAATGGGTTAAAGCTGAACTTGATGTCGTTGAGGTCCTGGATCAGGTCAGCCTGCGCAAGGCACCAGCCAATGTGGGCGCCAGCCAGGTTGCGTGACTTGCTCATGGTGTGAACTACCACAAGGTTGCGATGCTTGCGCACAAGAGGCGCGCAGCTCTCGTTGCCATAATCCACGTAGGCCTCGTCAACAATCACTAGACGCTCGGGATGCGCATCAGCAATGCGCACCACGTCATCGCAAGAGATGGCCAAACCCGTGGGGGCATTGGGGTTGGGGAAGACCACCATGCCGTCGAAGGCGGCGAAGGCCTCTACATCAAGGGTGAAATCGTCACGCAGGGGAATCTGGGTCCACGCCAGCCCCTGCGTTGCCGAGAAGTCACGGTAGAAGCCGTAGGTGATGTCGGGGAAGGAGATGCGGCTGCCCTGCTCGCAGAAAGTGAGCAACAGAAAGCCCAGCACCTCGTCCGAGCCGTTTCCGCAAAAGACCTCGCTGGCATCAAGGCCGTACTTTTGTGCCACAGCCTTGCGCAACGCCATGCAGTGCGGGTCGGCATAGCGGCCTAGGCCTGCGGCAAGTGCGGGGTCCGCAAGCGCTTGTGCCACGCCGGAGCAGGGTGGCACGCTGGTCTCGTTTGCGTTGAGCTTCACGTAGGCGCGGTCACGCGGCTGCTCGCCGGGAACATATGGGCTTAGGCCTGCGTACTTTGAGGCTAGAAACTCGCTCATCGCATCTCCTTAGGTGGCGGGCGAAAGGTAATCCTCGCGAAAGGTAATCCCCGTGCTTTAGTTTACTGCTCCAGCGTGCGCAAGTACCGGCTGATGGCGGCAAGCCCCTCGCGCAGGTCGTCTACGTTGTCGCTGTACGCGTAGCCAATGCGCATGCTGTGCGGCTCCTCAAAGGCATCGCCGGGAGTCACCAGTGCGCCCTCGGTTTGCATCATGCGCACGCAGAAGTCGTAGGAGTCGATATCGTAGTCGTAGTACACCAGCGCCGTGGTGCCCGCCTCGGGTTTCACAAAGGAGAGGTGCGGCTCGCTGTTTACCCACTCTTCCAGCACGGTTAGGTTCTCGCGTACAATGCGACGGCTGCGGGCCAAGATCTTGTCGGCGTGCGCAAGCGCGTAGGCAGCTACCGCCTCGTCAAACATGCCACAGCTGATAAGGTCGTAGTCACGGTGGCTGAGCAGCTCGTGACGAAGTTGCTTGTCTTTGGTGATGCACCAACCCAGACGGATGCCTGCTAGGCTCCACACCTTGGACATCGAGCTGGTGACCACGGCCTTGTCGTACAGGTCGATGGGGCTGGTGGTAAAGGCATCGTCGTCCTGCACCAGCAGACGGTAGACCTCATCGCACATGAGCCAGGCGTCGTACTTGCGTGCGATGTCCACAATAACCTGCAGCTCATCGGCAGAGAGCAGGGCGCCCGTGGGGTTGTCGGGGTTGTTGATGCAGATGAGCTTGGTGTCCTTGTCGCACAGGGCCTCAAGCTTTGCAGGGTCCACATGGTAGTGGTCCTCCTTCTCAAGGTGCAGGAGCTTGAGCTGGGCGCCGCACATCTCGGGAATGGAGTAGAGCTGCTGGTAGGTGGGCATGATCGAGACCACGTGGTCACCTGGGTTCACAAGCGTGGAGAGCACCAGGTAGTTTGCCCCGGCGGCGCCATGCGTGGGGATGATGTGCTCGGGACGCACGGTCTCATAGAGGCCGCATACGCCTTCAAGAAAGGCGGGGTTGCCCTCAATGTCGCCGTAGGTCAGGCGACGCGCGGCAAACGCGTTCATGAACTCGTCGCGGCTGCCACCGCAAATCTCAAAGAGCTGGTCAAGCGAAACGGAATACGTGCAGGTCTCGGCCACGTTGTAGCGACACTTGGTCTCCCACTCGTTCATCCACTGCTCGACCTTGAAGTCCTCAATCTGCATTGCTTGACTCCCTCTCTCCTCTAGGTCTTCCTAGAATCGTCAAAACCGTTGCGTTTTCCTTGAGTTTACGTGAGTTCATGACGATTCTAGGGTCCCCGACAAAACTCCCGCGCTTACCACAGGCGAAAGGCAACGTGGTATTTGCAAGGTCTGTGGTTTGTCATATAGAACAGTTGTTCTTTAAAAGCTATGGGGTTAGACTAGTACCTCACTCATGAACTAGCAGGAGACTGCTTTTCACGCCCCGGCCAGAGGGATGA
>JAFWLX010000133.1 GCA_017510875.1 Atopobiaceae bacterium
GTCGCATCAAGTATGGGCCCATAGAAAGCGGAATACCCTTGTACGCAATGGTCGAGAGCAACGTTGCCGCCACAAACAGGACGTAGGCAAATATCACCTTGGGGTTAAGGTACTCACCTGTCACGGATTCATGCTGCTCTAGGGCACTTTTCTTTAGAAGAACCTGCGAGATTGCACTTATGAACACGCCCAGCAGGTTGATGGAGGCATAGATAAGCACGCTGTTGCTCATGCGGCATCACCATCCGCAAGCGAGAAGAGCACCACACCCACAAGCACAAGCGCCGCACCAGCCAGCTTGGTGGGGGTTATGGGCTCACGGAAGATAAGATAGCCCCAGATAAGGCCCCAAATAAGTGTGACCGCCTTGTTGGCATACGCCGTGGTAAGCGGCAGGCGCTTAATAACCTGCTGCCAAGCTATGGCATAGAAGCCCAGAAGTGCAATCATGCCTCCGTAGTACAGCACAAACTGCGGACTCATGAAGTCGTATCCGCTTGCCAGCTTGCTGCAGACGCTTGAGAGCGAATAGATGGCCAACATGATATGGAGGCCCACATACGTGCGGCCTCCACCATTGTTGGACTGTTTGGGATCAGACAACGCTACCCCTCTAGCTCGGGAAGATTCTTAAGATAGGTGGCAAGTGCCTCCTGCCAGGGACGCATCTCGTTGCCAATGGTCTGCTCAAGATGCTCGTTTTTAAGCGCCGAGAAGAGGGGTCTGCGCGCTGCCTGTGGGTTGGCAGCGGCGTACTCATCAGACGTGCATGGCGTCACGATGTCAGGGCTATAGCCTGCACCCTCAACAATGGCCCGCGTAAACTGCGCCCACGAGCAAATGCCCTCGTTGGTGCAGTGGTAGATGCCAAAGTCGTCCGTGAGGATGAGCTTGAGCAGCTCGTAGGCAAGATCGTTTGCCGAGGTGGGGTTACCCAGCTGGTCGTCCACCACCGTCATACCACCACGCTCGCGCGCCAGACGCAGCATCGTCTTCACAAAGTTCTTGCCCACATAACCGTAAAGCCAAGCAGTACGTACCACAAAGCTGCGCGGGTTTGCCTCAAGGGTAAGCCTCTCGCCTGCACGTTTGGTACGCCCATAGGCACTTATGGGACCAGTGGGGTCGCTCTCGACACGCTCGCCCGGCTCGTTTCCAGGAAAGACATAGTCGGTAGAGACCTGAACGAACTTGGCCCCTTGGGCCGCGCAGGCGCGTGCAAGGTTCTCTGGTCCCAACGCGTTGACCCTAAAGGCCACGTCTTCCATCTGTTCGCAGCCGTCCACATTGGTCATGGCTGCACAGTTGATGACTGCATCATAGATGTGATCGGCAAAGTAGGCATCCACCGCATTTGCATCGGTGATGTCAAGTTCTTCCACGTCGATGTAGTCAACCTCGGCATCTTTGAGCTCGGCGGGAATGGGGCCAATCTCGGCCATGCCAGTGGTAAGCAGACGGCGCAGCTCGTTGCCCAACTGGCCTTTGCAACCGGTAACCAGTATCTTCATGCCTGCCTCCTACTGGCCCTTGGCGGCGTACTTTGCCTCGGTAGCCTCCTTGGCAGGGCGCCACCAGTCCTCGTTGTCACGGTACCATGCGATGGTCTGGTCCAGACCCTCCGCAAAGTCTGTGTGAATGGGCTGCCAGCCAAGCTCGGTGCGGAGCTTGGTGGAGTCAATGGCGTAGCGGCGGTCGTGACCGGGACGGTCGCGCACCCAGTCAAAGGCATCGGCCGGCTGTCCCATACGCTCGAGAATCGCGCGCAGCACGGTGATGTTGTCCAGCTCGCCGTCGGCACCAATGAGGTAGGTCTCGCCCACACGGCCCTTGGTGAGGATGTCCCACACGGCTCGTGAGTGGTCCTCGGTGTGGATCCAATCGCGCACGTTCTTGCCGTCGCCGTAGAGCTTGGGACGGATTCCGCAGATGATGTTGGTTATCTGACGCGGAATGAACTTCTCTATGTGCTGGTAGGGACCATAGTTGTTTGAGCAGTTAGAGATGGTGGCTCGCACGCCAAAGGTGCGCGCCCAGGCGCGAACGAGCATGTCCGAGCTGGCCTTGGTGGAGGAGTAGGGCGAGCTTGGGTGGTAGGGGGTCTCCTCGGTAAAGCGCGCCGGGTCGTCAAGGGCAAGATCGCCATAGACCTCGTCGGTCGAGATGTGATGCAGGCGCACGTCGTGCCTACGGCAGGCCTCCAGCAGCTGGTAGGTGCCCTCCACGTTGGTCTTGAGGAATGGGCTGGGGTCGTTGATCGAGTTGTCGTTGTGGCTCTCTGCGGCATAGTGCACAATGGCGTCATGGCCGGGAACTATGCGGTCAAGCAGCTCGGCGTCGCAAATGTCGCCTACCACAAGCTCGACGCGGTCGGCCGGAAGCCCTGCTATGTTGTCGGGGTTGCCGGCATAGGTAAGCTTGTCAAGCACGGTCACGTGCACGTCGGGATGCTCATTGACCACGTGATGGACAAAATTGCTCCCGATGAAACCACAGCCACCAGTGACGATGATGTTTGTGGGCATGAACAGCTCCTGATCTTGTGCCATAGCTGTCAACCTTTCTCAAATCCTATTTGAACGTGCATTCCCTGTAAGTATAAAGTCGCGTGAGGGAATGTAGGCTGAATCACCCAAAGGACTACAACTCGCGGTGCCGTGACGGAAGGGTCCTCGGGGGTACCGACCCTCGGGGGCCTGCCTGGCGGCGACCCTTGGGCTCCTTCTGAGGCTGCTCCGCCCGTCGGCGCGGCGGGAGCGAGGACTGTTTGCGTGACATGCCAGTGGCATGTCACGGCCCGAAGGGCTCGTACAAAAGTCCGCAGCTGCCGTGCCGTAAGGGCGGAGCGCTTAGCCGAAGCGGAGTCCCGA
>JAFWLX010000134.1 GCA_017510875.1 Atopobiaceae bacterium
GGCCGCAGTCCACTCGCAACCTCGTGCTCTGGCGGGCGCCGACCTCCCTGCTACCATTGTCGCACGCGTGGTGGCTTTGCGGCTCGATGGCTTTCGTGCTCGTTTGTGCCGCCGCCTTCGGCGGCGGCATGGTTGCAATTAGGGCATTCAGGTTATATAACCCAACAATCTTGGTGTAGCATTTTCTTTCAGGAAACCATTAGGCTTGTTACACTTGCATGATGACGTTTCCGTGTGCTTCGCACACCAGGATTAGGGGTACAGTTTCAACGTCAAACAAACGTGTGTGCAGATGCATGAGTCACGTAAGAGAAAGGTTAGATGCATGGATAATTTTGATAACGGTCGTCCTCCGTTTCCAATGTCAGATGATGAGGCGCAGAGAACGGCGCAAGTTCCTCCCGTAGACCCTCAGACCAACAGACGGATGCCGGTCACAGACGCTGTGCCTAATCCCGCTTCTCTTGTGGACCAGCCGGCCAAGAAGGCAGTTGGTACCGTAAAGTCGCTGGTAACAGGCATAGTGGGAGGTGCAATCAGCGCGGCTTTGGTCTCTTGTGCCATCAGCGCCATTGGCTCTCGTGTTCCAGCGCAGCTCAAGCAGGTTCCCACCACCGAGAGCGCTGCCGGTCAGACCATCTCGATAAACGCCATCACCGAAGACACGGCCGTTTCAAAGGCGGTTGCCGCCAAGTGCCTGCCATCGGTAGTGTCGGTATACGTGTCATCGAGCATGGGCTCGGGTTTGGGTTCTGGCTCCATCCTCGATACCGATGGCAATATCCTGACTAACTTCCACGTAGTCGAGGGTGCCGAGCAGATCTCGGTCACCATTGGCAACAAGAGCTACGAAGCCACTCTCGTGGGCACCGATGCCTCCTCCGACCTGGCGGTCGTTCATGCCAATCTCGATGGTGACACAGTGACGCCCATTGAGGTAGGCGACTCAAGCGCCTTGGTGGTTGGCGATTGGGTCATGACCATCGGTAGCCCCTTTGGCTTGGATCAGTCAGTGTCTGCGGGTATCGTGAGCTCGCTCTCGCGCAACCAGCTCATGCAATCTGCCTCGGGCAACACCCTCTATACCAACCTGATTCAGACTGACGCTTCCATCAACCCGGGAAACTCGGGCGGTGCACTGGTCAACTCCCAGGGCCAGCTGGTGGGTATCCCCACACTGTTCTCCTCTGACACAGAGTCGTTTGCCGGCATCGGTTTTGCCATCCCAAGCAACTACGCCATAGAGGTCGCGAACAAGATTATCGCGGGCGAGCAGGTGACCCATGCCTACATTGGTCTTTCCATGCAGACGGTCAATGCCCAGAACGCGCAGCGCTACAACTTTGCGGTCAACCAGGGCGCTTACGTTGCCGAGGTGAGCGCGGGTAGTCCGGCAGAGGCTGCAGGCATCCAGCAGGGCGACATTATCATCAAGCTTGGTGACGAAGCAATCACCTCTGCTGACGGTATGATCCTGGCAGTGCGTGGCCACAAGATTGGTGAGACGACCACCATCACCTTCATGCGCGGTGACCAAGAGATGACAGCTGAGGTCACCTTTAGCGACGATTTGGCCTTGCAGCAGCAGCTGACGATGCAACAGGAGCAGAAGCAGGATGAGAGCGGTGGCATGCTTGACCAGGGTAACCCCTTTGGGGATTACGGCAATGGCTATGATGACATGAGCTATGAGGATATCCTCGAGTACCTGTTCAACAACCATCACGGTGGAAGCTACGAGTTGAGCGAGTAAGCTAAAAGTCACCGAATGACGCATGGCAAGGGAGGGTCCAAACGGGCCCTCCCTTTCATTGCCTGGAAAACACTTCGCTGGACATTTCAAAAAGTGCGTAATCATCTGAAGCTGATGGAGCTGCAGTTGCGTTTGCCAGGCGATTGGCCTGCATGTTTGTAAGGTGAATCAAGAACTCAAGCAATAATGATTACGCACTATTTCAACTCGATGCGTCTGCTGATAGCTATCTCTTAGCCCTTACGCGCCAAATCGGAACACCAAATCGGAGCAATGGGCTAAGAAAAAGGGCCGCTGCACAAGCGGCCCTTACAGAAAGCCATAGGCTTCTCATCCTAGAATGCCGGAAGCACGTCCTCGCCAAAGTTGTCGGAAAGGTACTTCTTGAAGTCTTCGGTCTGCAGCACTGCAACCAGGGCAAGGATGCGCTCGTCCTTCTCCTTGGCGGGAGTGGTGCAGATGATGTTGGCGTATTCCTCGAAGGCGATGCCGCTGGCCTCTTCAAGCACAAGGGCGTCGCTGGCGTGCAGGCCGGCCTCGATGGCGTAGTTGCCGTTGATGGCGGCAAAGTCAACGTCTTCAAGGGCGCGCGGGGTGGCTGCCGCCTCGATCTCGCGGAAGGTCACCTTGTGCGGGTTGTCGGCGATGTCGTTGGGGGTTGCGCCAAGGTCATCGGGGTTCTTGAGCGTGATGATGCCGGCCTGCTGAAGCAGCAGCAGGGCGCGGGCCTCGTTGGTGGGGTCGTTGGGCACGGCAATCTCGGCACCGTCGGCAATCTTGGTGAGGTCGCTCGACTTGCCGGCATAGATGCCAAAGGGCTCGTAGTGGATCTTGGCCACGCTCACCAGGTCCTCGTTGTTCTGCTCGTCGTAGTCTTTCAGGTAGTTGATGTGCTGGAAGTAGTTGGCATCAAGCTCGCCGTTGAACACAACCTCGTTGGGCTGTACGTAGTCGGTAAACTCGGTTACCTGAAGCTCGATACCCTGCTCGGCCAGAAGGGGAGCGGCAAACTCGTTGAGGATCTTGGCATGAGGATCAGGCGTAGCGGCCACGGTGAGGACATTGGTGCTACTGGCAGCCGTGCTGCTAGACGAGCCACTGCCCCCGCAACCTGCGAGGATGGCCGATGCGGCAACGCCAAAGCTGACCGAGACAAACGTACGACGGGTAATCATTGCTTTCTCCTTTACTTTGTGCCTGATGGCAGGATGTACGGATGCGAGCGTAGGCTCGCGCTTTTACTCATGGCTCATGTGCATTCTCTTGCGATGGTCAATATGGCTGGCAATGATGTCACAGGTGCTTTGAATGATCTGTACCAGAACAATGAGCAAGATGACGGTAACCACCATGACCTCGTCCTCATAGCGGTAGTAGCCATAGCGAATGGCAATGTCACCAAGGCCGCCTGCTCCTACGGCACCTGCAATTGCGGTGTATCCCAACACCGAGATGAGCGTGATGGACACGCCGCGTACGATGGAGGGAAGAGCCTCGGGCAAGAGTGCCGACCACACAATGCGCGGAATGGATGCGCCACAGGCCTCGGCCGCCTCGATGGAATCGTGTGGCACCTCGGAAAGCGACTGCTCTATCATACGTGCCACAAAAGGCGTGGCCGAGACCACCAAAGGTGGCATGACGCCTACGACACCCATGGTGGTGTGCACAAGTGCCCTGGTAAACGGCATAAGCGCAACCAGCAGGATGATAAAGGGGATGGAGCGGGTCATGTTGACCACCCATCCCAGCACGGCATTGAACAGCGGCATGGGGTGATGGCCGGTTGGTGAGGTTACGTAGAGCACCACGCCCACAATCAGGCCCAGCGCATAGGCAAAGCCCGATGAGATAAACACCATGGCCAACGTGTCGATTGTTCCCTGCATAAGGAGGTTTCCATAGTTGGCGAAGAACTCGCTGAGATTAGGCATTCCAACTCACCCTTCCCAGAAGAGCCTTGGTGGTCTCGTCTTGTGGGTCGGCAAAGATGCGCTCTACCGGCCCTTGCTCTACCACGCGTCCGTGCACAAGAACGGTGACGTTGTTGCAAATGCGCTCCACTACGTCCATGGAGTGCGTGATGACAAGGATGGTGGTGCCCGTCTCCTTGTTAATCTGGTGCAGCAGGTCAAGAATCAGCTGTGTGCTGGCTGGATCGAGTGCGGAGGTTGCCTCGTCGCAGAGTATGTACTCGGGGTCGCAGGCAAGGGCGCGGGCAATGGCCACGCGCTGCTGCTGTCCGCCCGAGAGCTGCGAGGGGTATGAGTTTGCCTTGTCGGCAAGCCCCACGCGTGCAAGCAGCTCCTTGGCCTTGGCACGGTCATCATCAGTGATGCGTCCCTTGCTTGCCAAGAACGGGAAGCACACGTTATCGAGTGCGGTCTTTTGCAGGAGCAGGCCAAAGCCCTGGAAGATCATGGCCACGCGCCTGCGGTAGGCACGCAGTGCAGCGCCTGTGAGGTCGGTCACATCTTGGCCGTCCACAATGACGCGTCCTGAAGTGGGCCTCTCAAGCAGATTGACACAGCGCACAAGGGTTGACTTGCCAGCGCCAGAGATGCCAATGATGCCAAAGATGTCTCCATCGTCAATGTCGATAGAGACGCCATTTAAGGCATGTATGCCACCTGGATAGTGCTTGGTAATGTTTTGAAGGGATATCACCAGATTGCTCCGCTCGAACCATGAGTTGGATGGGGGCGGCCT
Source organism: Atopobiaceae bacterium (assembly GCA_017510875.1). Lineage (GTDB taxonomy): Bacteria > Actinomycetota > Coriobacteriia > Coriobacteriales > Atopobiaceae > UBA1367. The sequence continues at coordinate 4,463 of JAFWLX010000134.1, forward strand.
CTTGCAGGAGGCTACCCAAGAAGGCGCCCGGTCTTGCCATGCACAAGCGTCATGGCAAGTTGCCCGGGCTTGGGCATCTTACGCATGGCCATCATCGTTGTATGTGCGGACGCAGTATTCATGTGTGAAACCATAGCTCCTATGGACGGCATGCGTCAACCGCACAAGAGGAATGAAACGAAACCGTAGCACGTGCACGGCCAGTGGCCGCGCACGAGTCTGCCAAATGCAGAGCGGTTTGCTCTCTGGGATAGATGTACAGGTCGTGGGGTATAGTTAGATATTCGAGTGACCATACGGTGGTGAAAGCAGGGCGTGTCTTGAAAGAGACTTTTGACATAACGGGAATGACTTGCGCGGCTTGCTCTGCGCGGGTGCAGAAGGCTGCGGGCGAGGTTTCAGGCGTTTCTGAGGCAAACGTCAACTTGCTCAAGAACAGCATGGAGCTTGTGTACGATGGCAACCCGCAGACGGTTGAGGCGGTGTGCGCGGCTATTGACAAGGCCGGATACGGAGCCCGTCCGCGCACGAAGGCTGCGGCAGCATCGTCTGACACAGGTACTTTTGATGCCACGCAACTGGCAATAAACGAGAAGCGCCGCCAGCTCATCGTGTCGGCCATCCTATCGGTGCCACTCTTCTACATAGCGATGGGCCCCATGTTTGGGTGGCCAGAGCTGCCTATCCTCGCAGGCATGGAAGGCATGATGGCAAACGCCCTCACGCAGCTGCTCTTGTGTTTCCCCATCCTCTTTGTGAACAGGCACTACTTTATCTCGGGTTTCAAGACGCTGCTGCACGGTTCTCCCAACATGGACTCGCTCATTGCCATCGGTTCTGCGGCAAGTGCCGCCTACAGCATAGTGGGAACTTATCGCATTGCCCTGGCTATGGGTGTGTCCGATTTTGAGACGGCCCACGAGGCGCTTCATGGGCTCTACTTTGACTCTGCTGGCATGATCTTGACCCTCATCACACTGGGCAAATACTTTGAGGCCCGCGCAAAGGGACGTACTACCAGCGCTATTACGGCTCTTATGGACCTTGCCCCCAAGACGGCGACTGTGGTGCGAGACGGAGCCGAGGTTGTGGTACCAAGTGAGGACGTGCAGGTGGGCGAGCGCGTTATCGTGCGCGCGGGAGAGTCGATACCCGTCGACGGTGTGGTGCTTGAGGGGTCGGCCCTGGTGGACGAGAGCGCCATCACCGGCGAGTCGGTGCCCGTCGAGAAGACAGTGGGGGACCGCGTGACCGGAGCAACGGTGAGCAACAGCGGCTGGTTTGCCATGGAGGCGCGCGCTGTAGGCGATGACACCACGCTGGCAGGCATTATCCGCTTGGTTGACGAGGCCACGGGCTCGAAGGCGCCCATACAGCGCCAGGCCGATGCCATTGCAGGAGTGTTTGTGCCGGTGGTGCTGGGAGTCGCGGCCTTCACGTTTGTGCTCTGGATGGTGCTGGCCAAAGATTTCTCGGTTGCGCTTACCCATGCTATCTCGGTTCTTGTCATCTCGTGTCCGTGTGCCTTGGGCCTGGCCACCCCTACGGCCATCATGGTGGGCACGGGACGCGGGGCGGCCAACGGTATCCTTATCAAGGATGCGGAGGCACTTGAGACGGCCTGCAAGCTGAACACCGTGGTGCTCGATAAGACCGGCACCGTCACCGAGGGATCGCCACGCGTGACTGACGTACTCTTGGCTAGTGGGATCACCGACGTCGAGCTCCTGTTTGATGCGGCTGCCATGGAGCGCAAGAGCGAGCACCCTTTGGCTCATGCCATTTGCGCCTATGTTGACGAGCAGGCTCCCGGTATAGATGCAGGTGCCCAGGTGACGGCTTTTGGGCAGATTGCCGGTGGGGGGCTTGTGGCCTACGTTGATGGCAAAAAAGTGCTGGCAGGAAATGCGGGCTTGATGACAAAGCATGGGGTGGATATATCCGAGCTGTCGCAGCAGGCGGAGGCTTTGGCCGATGAGGCGCGCACCCCTCTGTACTTTGCGCGATCGGGCAAGCTTCTTGGGGTGTTTGGCGTGGCCGATGCCCTCAAGCCCACAAGTACAGATGCTATCGCACGCCTGCGCGACATGGGAATCCGCACCGTCATGCTTACGGGCGACCAGGAGCGTACGGCGCAGGTAATTGCTGCAGCCTGCGGCGTGGACGAGGTAGTGGCAGGCGTGCTTCCTGCACAGAAGGAGGAGAAGGTCCGCCAGCTGCAACAAGCAGGGGAGTGCGTGGCTATGGTGGGAGATGGCATAAACGATGCTCCCGCACTGGCACGAGCCGATGTGGGTATTGCCATTGGGGCAGGTACCGACGTTGCCATCTCGTCGGCCGATATCGTGCTTATGCATTCGGACCCACGTGACGTTGCTACGGCCATCGAGCTCTCTCAGGCCACCATGCGTACCATCCGGCAGAACCTCTTCTGGGCGCTCTTCTACAATGCCATCTGCATTCCTGTGGCCATGGGCCTACTCAGCCCCTTTGGCATCACGCTCAACCCCATGATTGGCGCAGCTGCTATGGGGTTCTCGTCGGTATTTGTGGTAAGCAACGCCCTGCGCCTTCGCACCTGGAAGCCAAGCGAGTAGGTACGACGTTCAGGTAGTGCAAGGCCAACGCCAGCTGTGACGGTGCAAGACGATTCCAAGCAAGTGGAAGGAGCAGAAGAGATGAAAGAGAAGAAGCTTAGGGTTGAGGGCATGATGTGCGAGCATTGTGTGGCTCGTGTTACCCAGGCGCTAGAGGGCGTTAAGGGCGTGAAGAATGTGCGCGTGAGTCTTGACGATGAGTCGGCAGTTGTTGACGCAGGCCTTTTGGTAAGCGACAAGGCGTTGGTCGCAGCGGTTGAAGATGCGGGATACAAAGCCCAAGTGATGTAATACCTCACAAAATGTCAAAAAAAGATTGGCGTGAGGTGCACTATTGATGCACTAGTGTTGCTATTGTCTCAATCGACACCTGACATGGCACGGGTGTCCTCCCTCCATTTGGCCCCTCACCTCATGGAGGGACGAGTACCCAGGTAGCCCGACCTGGGTCTCTCCTCGGTTGCGGGGCCCGCGTTAGACGTGAGGCCCCGCTCTTTTTATCTGCCGTGCATGCATGTCGCGACGCACGAGGGGGTTAGATCAAAGGGGCAGCTCCCAAATCCAAGGGACGGTCTCCAAATCCACGCGGTTACCAAGATGAGGCGCTACAGGCGAGACAGCAACGAGCGGCGAATCTGTCACGATTCTGTGACAAATTCGCCGCTCAAAAGCGATTGTCAGAGGCGGGTCGCTTTCGAGTGGCGTACCTGTCACAGAATTGTGACAGAAAAGCTGGATGTTTTGATGTTGTCTCGCGTCAATCGTGCTCACGTCCTGATTCGAATGACTCCATTTTGTCCTAAAGCTGCATTCTGTCCAACAGCCCGTCTCATACTTCTATACTTGCTTGTCAGGGAGGAGGTGGCGCCATGCTGGATCCAGAGAGCTTGCGCTTGGTCAACATAACAGCGGATGCCTGTGCGCTTGCGGTGATTGGTGTGCTGCTCACGAGCATTAGGACGGGTACCATGCACTGGAAGCGCCGCCTGTTGTTGTCCGGAGCACTCATGCATGGTTTCTCGGTAGTGGGCTACCTGCTGGTTGCCTACTACGAGCACCGATTGGGTTCAGTAGAGCATGGTCTTTTAGTTATTGGCGTGTACCTTATGATGCTTTTCTCCTTGCTCACCAACATGACCATCATGGTGTATGTATATACTGACGTTATCGCAACACCTACATTGGTCGCAGGCAACGACATCTTTGTCATGCTTGTGTGGGCATGCGGTATCCTCAACCTCGTCATGGTGTTGGCCAACCCCTTCACCCATGCTTACATGACCATCGATGCCAACAATGCCCTTGTCTTTGGCCCTGCCTACTGGTTGAATGACTTCTTCTATACCGTCCAGTCCATTCTTATAATTCCCATCGTAATATTCAGGAGCAGGAAGAATGGTCTGCAAACCACATTGCGCCTGCTGATATGTGGATGTGTGGCTATCAGCTCTTCTGTGCTCAATATTCGGTGGCCCAATATTGATGCCACGCCGTTCTCATCGGCAATCGTCTTAGCACTCTTGAGTGTGGGAGTGCAGGATCGACTTGAGGAAGACCTTGCCCAAGCGCGTACCGAGGCGGCGGAGAGCAGGGTACGCATGCTCTCGGGCCAGATTCATCCACATTTCATCTTCAATTCGCTCAATGCTATAAAAGCTCTGGTGGTCGAGGATCCGGCTCTTGCAGAGCAGGCCATTCAGGACTTATCGGACTACCTGCGCAGCCATCTTGATACGATGTCCTCTTCTAGGCTTGTTCCTTTTTCCAGTGAGATGGACCATGTGCGACACTATGTCTCGCTCGAGATGGCGGATCCCGTGTGTCCCCTAGAGGTTGTATACCAAATGGGTGCCACAGAGTTTCTGATACCTCCGCTTACCATTCAACCGCTGGTGGAAAATGCTATACGCCATGGAGTGCGCACGCGACAGGGTGGTGGCAAGGTGGTGGTCGAGAGTCATGAGACGGCTGACGCTTTTGTGGTCAGCGTGCGAGATATGGGCAGGGGAGAGTCATCGGTTACCAAACGGCAGGTCCAGCGGCGTCACGTAGGCATAGAAAACGTGCGTGAGCGACTTGAAAAGCAGTGTTCGGGCACCCTTGAAGTGCATAGTGTTCCCCAGGGTACATTGGCAACGGTGAAGATTCCAAAGGTTGATGCCAAATGAAGGTGTTGATTGTTGACGACAGCAAGCTTTCAGCCACTTCTCTATCCCGTGGCGTGATGCGTGTGGTTCCTGACAGCGACTGCCAGATAGCGCTGTCGGGAACTGAGGCGCTGGAGATCTGTGACCGCGATGTGATAGATGTGGTCTTTCTTGATATCGAGATGCCGGGTATCAATGGCTTGGATCTGGCCAAACGGCTTAAGGTCCAGTTCCCTGAGACCAATGTGGTCTTTGTGACGGGATATCCAGAATACGCGCTTGATGCTTGGGGCACGCAGGCAAGTGCCTTTTTGGTGAAGCCGGCAAGTGAGGATGACATACAAAGGGCATTGGATCAGCTTAGGTCTCCTGTTGCCCGCCATTACGATACGGGGCTCTTCATTCGTTGCTTTGGCAACTTCGAGGTGTTCTATAATCACAGTCCTGTGCGCTTTGAGCGTCAGCAAACAAAAGAGTTGCTGGCGTATCTAGTAGATCGCAGGAATGCACTGGTATCCACGGGCGAGCTTATGGCAGTGCTGTGGGAGGGCATGCCCGACACCGCATCGCGTCGCTCCCAGCTAAGAACCCTGATTAGCGACCTCAGGCGCACGATGGAAGGCTTGGGGTATCCCAATTTGGTAGTCAAGCAACGAGGGGGCATTGCCGTCAACCTGAACTACCGGGAGTGCGACTACTACGCCTATATGAGGGGCATACCAGGTGCAGTCAACAGCTATAAAGGCGAGTACATGCGCCAATACTCCTGGGCGGAGCCTACGGCTGCATTGCTGGGAACGTGAGAGGGTGCTGGTTACCGACCTGGCCTGCACGTGACCAGTAACCGTGAGAGGCCCGTGCTGTTACGGATTCGGGCTGACTGGGCACACGTTTGTCCGAGCTTTGCGCTACAGTCGATGCCATTGCATCGATGATTGTGGAGGACTCCTATGGCTGACAACAACCAGATGTCTTTGTTTGGCGACTTTCCGAGGGAGGAGAAGGCACCCGAGCCTAAGAGCGCAGCCGCTGCCAAGACCCCGGCGCTCCGCGCCCTTGAGCTGCGCGGGATGCTCGACCATGCCGCCTACCAGTACTATGCGCTTGATGCTCCCATAATGACCGATGCCGAGTTTGACCGCCTGTTGCAGGAGCTTCTTGCCATAGAGGCAGCCCATCCCGAGCTGGTGACGCCGGACTCCTACACCCAGCGTGTGGGCGGTTATGTGTCCGAGCAGTTTGAGCCGGTCACCCATGCGCAGCGCATGTACTCCATGGATGATGCCATGGATCTGGGCGAGCTAGACGAGTGGCTGGCCCGTACCGACGAGGCGCTTGGTGCCACGTCCGAGCATCCTGTGGCATATACCTGCGAGCTTAAGATTGACGGCCTGGGTGTAGCCCTCACGTATCGCGACGGCCAGTTTGTGCGTGCGGCTACGCGCGGCGATGGCACCACGGGCGAGAATGTGACTGCAAACGTGCGCACCATCGCAGATGTTCCCCGCTCGCTTGCGCCTTCGGGGCTCATGCGCGTTGCCAACCAGGGCTTGGGGCAGACTATAGAGGTACGCGGTGAGGTGTACATGCCTAAAGGCTCGTTCGTACGCCTTAACGAGGAGCGTGACGGTGCCGGGCAGCCGGTCTTTGCCAATCCACGTAATGCCGCAGCAGGCTCCCTTCGCCAAAAGGACCCACGTATTACCGCACACCGCGACCTGGCTACCTTCATCTATGCGGTGGCAGACGAGGGTCCGGTGAGCGTGAACAGTCAGTGGGAGTTTCTCCAATGGCTGCGCAGCTGCGGATTTGCGGTTAACCACAACGCCAAGCGCTGCGTGAACGCACGAGAGGTGCACGAGTTTTGCGAGCAGGCACTGGCTCACCGCGGCGAGCTTAATTACGACATTGATGGCGTGGTGGTCAAGGTCGACTCGTTTGCTAGTCAAGATGCCCTAGGTTTCACCGCCCGTGCGCCTCGCTGGGCCATTGCCTACAAGTTCCCGCCAGAGGAGAAGCGCACTGTGCTGCGTGAGATTCGCATTCAGGTGGGTCGCACGGGCGTGCTGACACCCGTGGCCGAGTTTGACCCTGTTGTTGTGGCGGGCTCCACCATCGCGCGTGCCACGCTGCACAACATAGACGAGATTCGTCGCAAGGACGTGCGCGAGGGCGATACCATTGTGGTGCATAAGGCGGGAGACGTGATTCCCGAGGTGGTGGGCCCGGTGCTTGAGGGCACGCTGGCAGCAGAGCATGACGCTCGCCCCCAATGGGAGATGCCCACCCTCTGCCCCAGCTGTGGCAGCCCCGTGGTGCGCGAGGAGGGCGAGGTGGCTTATCGCTGCGTGTCCATCGACTGCCCCGCGCAGGCGCAGGAGCGTCTTATCCATTGGGGAAGCCGCAATGCCATGGACATCGACGGCTTGGGTGACGAGCTCGTGGCACGCATGGTAGAGCAGGGAGTCCTCTCGGATGTGGCCGACTTCTACACCCTGAGCGAAGAGCAGCTTGCCCAGGTAAGCACCGGTCGCCAGAACAAGGCTGGCGACGACATTGTGGTGGGCAAGGTCGTGGCCAAAAAGATTGTGGCGCAGATAGAGGAGTCCAAGGGGCGCGGGCTTGCACGCGTTCTCTTTGGCTTGGGCATACGACATGTGGGCGCCAATGTTGGTGAGGTGCTGGCACGCCGCTTTGGCTCGGTTCAGGCGCTCTGCGCCGCTTCGGCAGAAGAGATAGCACAGGTCGAGGGCATTGGCCCCAAGATTGCCGAGAGTGTGGTTGAGTTCTTCTCCATTGCCGACAACCTTGCGGTTATCGAGCGCCTGCGCAAGGCAGGGGTGGTGCTTGAGGAAGAGGCTCCCGCTGAGCAGGCGCCCCAGACGCTTGCCGGCCTTACCTTTGTGCTGACGGGCACTCTTGAGCACTTTAAGCGCAAGGAGGCGGGCGATGCTCTCAAGGCGCTTGGCGCCAAGGTGTCGGGTTCGGTCTCTAAGAAGACGAGCTTTGTGGTGGCAGGCGCTGCGGCAGGCTCCAAGCTCACCAAGGCCCAGCAGCTGGGCGTGCCCGTGCTCGACGAGGCCGCGCTGGCCCAGATCCTAGAGACAGGGGAGCCCCCTGCCGATACAGCAGATGAGTAGCCCCAATTAACGTCTGATATAAAGGACCGCAGCAGAAGGGGCTTCGGAGCGCCGTCCCTCACGGACCGCCGGGCGGCGAGGTCTGGGCTCCTTCTGAGGCTGCTCCGCCCGTCGGCGCGGCGCTTAGCGAGCGTAACATGCCAGTGGCATGTTACGGCCCGAAGGGCTCGTGCAAAACGCGCAGCAGCCGAGTTCCGCAGCTGCCGCGCCTTA
>JAFWLX010000135.1 GCA_017510875.1 Atopobiaceae bacterium
CCTTTCGGGGCAGCGCCCCGAAAGGAGGCGCGAGTTTCGCAGCTGCCGCGCCGTAAGGGCGCAACGCTTAGCCGAAGCGGAGCCGTGGCAGTACTCGTCTTGTCCCTGCCGTGGCCTATGACGCGGAGGACTACGTAGTCACGGTGCGCCCGACATTCCCCGTGCACCTGGCTTGCGCATTGTGCTACCATTCGTCCCTAGGCAATGACGGAGAGGTCTTGCGCTCGCGTTGGGAACGGACAGAGAGGCTGCCCACCGGTTGAGAGGTGGCCACGGACCCAGAGGGCAGGAGTTCACTCCACCAGCTGCGACCTGAACGCGCGGGCCTTTGCACGCGTCAGTAGGCAAGCCGTCAACCCCACGGCACGGGGCAAAAGGGCTGCAAGGCCCCACAAGTGGGCGCACGCGAGAGAAAACGCGCACGTCAAGCAAGGTGGTACCGCGGAGACTTCCGTCCTTGTGCTGTTGGCACAAGGACGGTTTTTTTGTTTGAAAGGGGAAGGTATGGCACTATCCGATGACCTCAAGGCCATAGAGGCACAGGTCCAAGAGGGGCTTCTTGGCGCTACAAGCATGGAGGCGCTTGAAGAGCTGCGCATCAAGGCACTTGGCAAGAAGGGCTCGCTCACGGCGCTCATGCGCATGATGGGCAAGATTCCACCAGAGGAGCGCCCTGCCATGGGACAGCTGGCAAACACCGTGCGCGCCAACGTGGAAAGCGCCATCAAAGAGCGCAAGGTTGCCTTGGGCAAAGAGCTGCTTGCCCAGAAGATGGCAGCCGAGGCGGCAGACGTCACGCTTCCGGGCCGCGCGCTTTCCCTGGGTACCCAGCACCTTATTACACAGATCCGCGAGGAGATAGAGGACATCTTCTGCGGCCTTGGCTACATTGTGGCCGACGGTCCCTATGTAGAGACCACCTGGTACAACTTCACCGCCCTGAACGCTCCAGCAGACCACCCCAGCCGCAGCGCCCGCGACTCGTTCTATGTGGTGGACAACGCCCCCGAGGGCAAGGAGCCGCTGGTGCTTGGCGACTCCGACGTGCTTCTGCGCACGCAGACCTCGGGCATGCAGGTGCACTACATGGAGCAGAACAAGCCTCCCATCTACATGATCTGCCCGGGCACGGTCTTTCGTCCCGACACGGCCGATGCCAACCACCTGCCGCAGTTCAACCAGGTAGAGGGCCTTGTGGTTGACGAGGGCATCACCTTTGGCGACCTTAAGGGAACACTCGACTACTTCACGCGCGAGATCTTTGGCAAGGACCGCGCCACCCGCTATCGTCCGCACTTCTTCCCTTTCACCGAGCCTAGCTGCGAGGTTGACGTGAGCTGCGGCGTGTGCGGGGGCAAGGGCTGCCGCTTCTGCAAGAACACCGGCTGGCTTGAGATCTTGGGCTGCGGCATGGTTGACCCCAACGTGCTTGAGAACTGCGGCATCGACAGCGAGAAGTACACCGGCTTTGCCTTTGGCATTGGCGTCGAGCGCGTGGCGGCACTTCGCTACGACCTGCCCGACCTGCGCATGCTCATGGAGGGCGACATGCGCTTCCTGCGCCAGTTCTAGGGCGCGTGCAGGTACCAAAAGAACGCTACGGCGCTGTGTTGGCAGAAGGTATAGACCCGTGGTTCCTAGAATCGGGTCGAACAAAAGCAAAACGTGGGAAAACGTCCCGGTTCAAGTCGATTCTAGGAACCCCGTGAGAGTAGAAAGTGACGAGAAATGCGCGTCTCATATGAATGGCTCAAAGAAATGGTGGATGTGCCGGCAGATCCGCAGGACCTGGTGGCAGAATTCGTGCGTACGGGCACCGAGGTCGAGGCTGTTGAGCGCATGGGTGCCGACCTTGACCATGTGGTGACCGGCCAAGTGGTCACAAAGGAGCCCCATCCCGACTCTGATCACATGTGGAAGCTTAGCGTTAACGTGGGCGACAAGAACCTCGATGCAAATGGCAACCCCGCCCCGCTGCAGATTGTGTGCGGCGCCCAGAACTTTGAGCAGGGCGACCATGTGGTCGTGGCCATGATGGGTGCCGTGCTGCCTGGCGGCTTCGAGATCAAAAAGAGCAAGCTTCGCGGCGTTGAGTCGTGCGGCATGTGCTGCTCGCTGCGCGAGCTGGGCCTCTCTGACGACCACTCGGGCATCATCGTGCTGCCCGCCGATGCTCCCATAGGCATTGACTATGCCGAGTACCGCGGGCTCTCGGATACCGTGATCGACTGCGAGATGACCCCCAACCGCCCCGACTGCCTCTCGATGTGCGGCGTTGCGGTAGAGGTCTCGGCCATGCTCGACGAGGACACCCACTTTGACCTTCCCAAGATCAAGAAGGAAGAGGGCACCCCCACGGCCGAGCTGGTTGACGTGACCATCGACGACCCCGTGCTCTGCCCGCGCTACACCGCCCGCGTGGTGCGTGGCGTCAAGATTGGCCCCAGCCCCGACTGGCTGGCAAAGCGCGTGATGGCGGCGGGCGCCCGCGCCATCAACAACGTGGTTGACGTGACCAACTACGTCATGTTCCTCACCGGCCAGCCGCTACATGCCTTTGACCTGGGCAAGCTCACCGAGGTAAACGGCAAGCGCCACATTGTGGTACGTGCGGCACGCGAGGGAGAGGTGCTGGTAACCCTGGACGGCCAGGAGCGCAAGCTTACTCCCGAGAACACCGTAATTTCCGATGGCAACGATCGCGCGGTGGCGCTGGCAGGCGTCATGGGCGGCCTCAACTCCGAGATTGACGACACGACGGTTGACGTGCTGCTCGAGAGCGCCGCATTCAACTCCGGCAACATCAGCCGCACAAGCCGTATGCTCGACCTGATGAGCGAGGCCTCCATCCGCTTTGAGCGTGTGGTGGACGCCAACGGTTGTGCCAGCGTGTCTGATATCGCAGCTGCCCTCTTTGAGAGCTGCTGCGGTGCCACGGTGTGCCCCGGCATGGTGGACGCCTATCCCGCGCCGGTGGCCGCACCTCGCATGACCTTCCGTCCCAGCCGCGCCCGCCTCGTAGCTGGTGCAGACATTGACGACGAGTTCATGGCGGGTCGCCTTGAGCGCCTGGGCTGCAGCATCGACCGCTCTGACGCCAAGGCCTGGGACGTCACGGCTCCCACCAACCGCCCCGACCTCACGCGCGAGATCGACCTTATCGAGGAGGTCGTGCGCCTCTACGGCGAGGGCGACATCGAGCCCACGCTTCCGGCAGCCAAGAACCACGCCGGTGGCCTTACTCCCGATCAGCAGCGCTTGCGCACCATTGGCTCCACGCTGCGCGCCTGCGGCCTCAACGAGACCAGCACCTACTGCTTTGCCGACCCGCGCGACCTTGAGCGCCTGGGCATGAGCGACGAGGGCAAGGGCGTGCCCGTCAAGATCATTCGTCCCTTGGTGGCCGACCAAAGCGAGATGCGTCGCGACCTGATTCCGGGCCTCCTGCGTGCCGTGGCCTACAACAAGGACCACGGGGTTGCCAACGTGCACCTCTACGAGATTGGCCGCGTGCTGTTTGGCCGCGAGAACAAGAGCCTGCCCAAAGAGCCCACCTTTGTGGCGGGCGTGCTCTCGGGTTGCTGGGACGACGACGCGTGGAACGCCAAGTATCCCAAGCTCGACTTCTTTGATGCCAAGGGCGTGGTAGAGCAGTTGCTGGCAACGCTGCGTATCACCCAGGTCAAGTACAAGCCGGCGGACCCAGCCAAGTACGGCTGGCTGCAGCCGGGCCGTGCTGCCGAGGTCATTGCCCAAAACCGCGTGATTGGCTGGATTGGCAACATCCATCCC
>JAFWLX010000136.1 GCA_017510875.1 Atopobiaceae bacterium
AATCAAGCGGATACGGACGAGATTCCGCATGCGCCGGCGCGTCCCACACAAGGCAGTTGAGCTTGCCTGAGAAATACGCCATCTGTGCGTCGAAGAGCGTGTGGTCTGCGGTGAGGCCGGGGAGAAACACGAGCCACTGGGCATCTCCGGCTGAGTCATCAGTCCAATAGGCAACGGTTCCACTCGGAGTGACAAACGATTTGCGCTGCATGCGTACCGCTTCCTTCGGTTGTGCGCCAGCCTAAACATGCGTGCTGTGTATCACTATAGAGGAGCGCTACATAAGCAGCGAGAGCGTTCTGGGGTCTGGTCGAACGAGCATGCTAGCGTCGTCTGCGTAAAGGATTGCGACGTCTTCCCCCACGTCTGGCACATAGGTGTTGCGCGTCGAGGCGATGCCAATCAGGAACTGCTCGCCATCTGCCTCGGCATAGACCTCGGCTCGCTGAGGCACAACACCCGTGATGTGGACCCGCTCAACCATAAGGCCACGAGTAAGCAGGCGCCTCAGCTCGCGATCGCAGCCATAAGCATCGTCATACCACCATTTGATGCGCAAGCAGATCCAAGGGACCAGTACGCACACGGCTATAAACACAAAGCAGGAGGCCATAGGGGCGGAATCAATCAAAGTCCTGCCCATATCCGTGAACCAGAGGAGGGCTCCCAGAATCACCATCGTTATCACGGGAATGACCAGCAAGAACACGGTGGGATGAATGCCTTGGTGCTGAGGTGCGAACATGACCAGCTCAGGGTTGGCCATCAGGGTCTGGCGCTCTGCGTCTGTCACTGGCCGCCTCATGGGCGCCTCCCGTCGTCCTTACGCGTCTTCTTTGACCTACTGCTGGCCCACCATCAGCTGGGCGAGGAGCTGGGCAGCAAAATCGCGGCCGATGAGGTCGGTGCAGATCATGAGGTCGTACGTTGCCGGCTCGCCCCAGACGGTGGTCTCGTTTCCCAGCGCGTGCCAAGCACGGCGGTGTGCGTCCTCGTAGGCGATGGCCGCGTCAAGTTCCTCATCGCTCGTGAGGTTCGCGTACAACGGGGAGACCTTGGCGCGCACGCGCATGGCAGGTCGGTCGCTTGCGTAGGTCATGGCACTCACGCAGGACTTGCCCAGACCCTCAACAAACTCCTTGTCAACGCGGTCGTGGATGAGGCATGGGCCCTGCTCCAGCGCTCTTGTGGCGGCGAGGCGGTAGGCGCTGGAGATGCGCTGGTACTCATCGCTCTTGCGCAGCTCGTCCAGATTGGCTTCCGGTGCGGCGGCCTTCAGCTCAAAGGTGTCCACGTCGTCGGGCGTCACGCCGCACTCAGGGACAAGCTCAAGCAGGGTCGTCGTGTCGTGGTACGTCCAGCCCGCGGCCTTGCAGGCGCGCACGGCTACCATGCGCCCCATCGAGCAGTATGCGCTGTCGAGCACCACGCAATCAGGCACCACATACCCGCGCTCAAACTCACTCATACCCTTGGTGCTCAGCGTCTTGCTCATATCCTCTGCCATGGTTATTCCCCCTCCAGACAGGCGCCGTTGGCCTCACAGACACGACGATACCACTCGAACGAATCCTTTTTGATGCGCTTGTGCAGGTAGTCGATGCGTGAAGTGTACACGCCGGCGCAGTTATTGGGCCCTTGCCAGAAGCGTTCGAATAACGGGGCCAGCGTGTACACTCGAACCTTTTTGATGTGTGCGCCACGTTACGGCTATTAGGTCTTTTCTAGAAGAGTTCGAAAGTTTGCTCCAATGTGTACGCTCCGTATAGGTGCTGGCTCAGCTTCCGAACAAGAACAAATGTTCGTATTTATGGTATACTGGCATTGTGACGAGCCAGTGCGGGTGGGCGCTTAAGCGCTCCTTGGTCGAGTATTCTCCCGCGTCCCGCAAGATCCTCAGCGCAAAGGTTGATATCCCGTGGCGGTTAATCGGTCCCTCATTGCAACTAATATTAGTTGCAATGAGAAACGAACCTGCTAAAGTGAGGAGGAGAAATGGGCCAGAAAGAGAAGCTGATAGCTCGTTTGAGGACACGCCCACGTGACTTCACGCTTGAAGAGATGGAGAGGCTGTTGGGCTATCTTGGCTTCGAGAGAGATAACAAAGGAAAGACAAGCGGCTCACGGGTGAGATTTGTTCACCAAAGTGGCGCCAAACTCATGATTCATCTGCCCCATCCGGGAAACCAGCTGAGGGTGTATCAGGTGAAGGCTCTGTTAGAGATGCTTGAAAAGGAGGGTCTCATATGAGCGGAACGATGAAATACCGCGGCTATGTAGGGTCGGTAGACTTCTCAGAGGATGATGGTGTGCTCTTTGGCAGGCTTTTGGGTATTCGGAGCGTCATCCTCTACGAGGGAACCACTGCAAAAGAGCTGGTTGCTGGTTTTCACGAGGCGGTCGACGAGTATCTGCTTGCTTGCGAGGAAGAGGGCATTGAGCCTGAGATGCCTTATAAGGGGTCGTTCAATGTGCGTATAACGCCAAGCCTCCACGAGCGTCTTGCGCGCTATGCAATCAGTGCGGGGCGAAGTCTCAATTCATGCGTACAAGAAGCGCTCGAGCGTTACGTTGCGATAGTTTCAGAGGCATAAGTGCATCAGTATGCCTGTCGCCGCGCTTGCCGATAGCGCAGAGCCCGCTGTCGCATGCTGCGCAATACTGAACCTATCAACAACAGGCGAATCGGGGAGGGCCCATGTATCGCATCGGCATTGATATCGGCGGCACCCAGCTGCGCATCGCGCTTATCGACGCGGACTACAAGATCGTGGAGGCCTATAAGACCGCCAACGACCGTGCACAAGACGCCAAGGCCAATTGCGCCCCGCTTGTAGATTGGATTCGCGCTAAGCAGGACGCGGGCTACGAGCTGGCAGGCATTGGCATCGGAAGCCCTGGTCCGCTTGACCTGCGCGCTGGCAAGGTGCTCAACCCGCCCAACCTTGTGGGTTGGGATAACTTCGAAATCGTGCGGTTCTTCCAGGAGGCCACGGGCCTGCCCACCTTCCTCAACAATGATGCCAACGTTGCCGGTCTTTCCGAGGCGCTGATCGGCGGCGGCAAGGGCTACGAGTCGGTCATCTTCGTGGGACTCTCCACGGGCTTCGGCGGTGCCTTCGTATATCGAGGCGAGCTCATCAACGGCGCCCACGGTAACACTGCCGAGTACTGGAACTCCATCGTGTGCGATGACCCCAACGGACGAGGTAGCGCCAATCCCGGTTCGCTCAATGAGAACGCTGGTGGTACGGGCATCACGCGCGTAGCAACCGTGCGTTTTGGCCGCCCGATGGAGCCCAAGGAGCTGTTTGACCTTTACTATGCGGGTGACCCGACGGCGCTCGAGGTCTTTGACTACTGCACGGAGATGCTTGCCCGCGGACTGGCAAACATCTTCTGGAACTTTGACCCCGACGTGGTGGTCGTCGGCGGCTCCATTGACCTCTATCATCCCATCTACCTGCAGAAAGCGCTCGAGAAGGCGGCGCGTTACATGCCCGCGCTCGACTCGCTGCATATCGAGAAGGCCGTCTTC
>JAFWLX010000137.1 GCA_017510875.1 Atopobiaceae bacterium
AGAGCGCGAGTTTGGCCTAGACCTCATTGCTACCTCGCCCTCGGTGGACTACCACGTGTACACCACGGCGGGCGAGATGCTTGACGTCAAGAGCCCGCAGGACCTTCCGCGCCCCGAGAAGATCGACCGCATCGAGGAGCCCTACCTCAACGCCAAGGTCATTGTGCCGCCCGAGTACATGGGCGCCGTGATGCAGCTTGCCATCGAGCACCGCGGCATCACCAAGGACATGGTCTACCTTAGCGAGAAGTCGGTCGAGATGCACTTTGACATTCCGCTGGCCGAGCTTATCTTGGACTTCTTTGACCAGCTAAAGAGCCGTACCAAGGGATACGCGTCGCTTGACTACGAATTTGCCGACTATCGTTCGTCCGACCTTGTCAAGCTCGACATCCTTCTGGCTGGCGAGGAGGTGGACGCCCTCAGCTTTATCGTGCACAAGGACAAGGCCTACACGCTTGCGCGAGGCCTGTGTGACAAGCTGAAAGAGATCATCCCACGCCAGCAGTTTGAGGTTCCCATCCAGGGCGCTATTGGCAACAAGATCATCAGCCGCTCTACGGTGCGCGCGGTGCGCAAGGACGTTCTGGCAAAGTGCTACGGCGGCGATATCAGTCGCAAGCGCAAGCTCCTTGAGAAGCAAAAAGAGGGCAAGAAGCGCATGAAGCAGATTGGCACGGTAGACGTGCCACAAGAGGCATTCTTGGCCGTGCTCAAGGTGGACGACGAATGAGCGAGGCCGGCACCTGCCAGCAGTTGCTTGAAGAATACGCGCCCCAAACGGGACTCTCATCCAAACTCGAGCCTTTTGGGTGCGGCTTGGCGAGCACGGCAACGCTGCGCGTGAAACTCTTGAAAAACCCCTTTCTCATGGCACCCATGGCGGGGGTGTCAGATGCCGCCTATCGCATGATGGCACGTGCCGGTGGTGCCGCGCTTGCCTACAGCGAGATGGTGTCGGTGGCCGGGCTGCACTTTGGAGGAGCCAAGACCTGGGAGCTGGTTGTCCCAAAAGACCCCGAGCCCGATATTGCGGTGCAGCTCTTTGGCTCGGTGCCCGAGCAGTTTAGCGAAGCGACGGCTCTGGTAAGTGAGCGGTTGGGCACAAAGCTTGCGCTCATAGACATCAACATGGCCTGTCCAGTGCCTAAGGTGGTGCGCAAGGGTGAGGGCTCGGCACTGCTCGACGATCCTGCACGTGCCGCCGCCATCGTGAAGGCATGCGTGGCTAAGGCTGCGGTTCCGGTAACGGTCAAGATACGCAGCGCACGACGTACGGGAGACCACGAGGTGGCACCAGACTTCGCGCGCACTATGGAGCAGGCGGGCGTCGCAGCGGTAGCCGTGCACGGGCGCACAGCCAGCCAGCTGTATAGGGGAGAGGCCGACTGGGGCGTGGTGTCGCGCGTGGCGGCTGCTGTAGATATTCCTGTGATTGGCTCGGGCGACGTGCGCACGCCTGCCGATGCCGCGCGCATGCTGCAAAAGACGGGCGCTACGGCAGTTATGGTGGCGCGGGGCAGCTACGGCAATCCTTGGATCTTTGGCAACGCAAAGCGTAAGTTGGCCGGGCAAGATGCCGTGGAGCCAACGCTGACGCAGCGACTGTCTGCTTTTGCCTGCCACGTGCGTCTGCTTGAGGCCACGGGAGCGCACCTGGCGCGGGCGCGCAGCTTGTCTGGCTGGTATCTGCGCGGGCTTCCCCATGCCACCGTTTGGCGCGAGCGGGCCATGCATTGCTCGTCAGCTGACGAATACCTGCAGATGGCCGATGCCCTGCTTGCCTATGCACGGGCCAAGGAAGCCTAGCATGGCACGTGCGACCTGTGGCATCTACGAGGCGCTTTGGCTGGCAAAGCTTCATCAGGCTTCGGTGGGAGCTCTTTACCTGCACCTGCCGTTCTGTGCGCGCAAGTGCGCCTATTGCGACTTCTCGTCTTGGGCTACGAAAGCTGACGACCCTCTTATCCCCGCATATGTAACGTCGCTGCAGCGCATGCTAGAAGAGGCGGATGCAGCCGGCCTGCTGCAGGGCTGCCAGACGGCATATGTGGGAGGTGGCACGCCCACGATTGCGGGCGGTTGGTTGTCCAAGCTGGTTGCAAGTGTGATGTCTCTTGCGCCCACGATTAACGAACTTACCTGCGAGGCAAATCCCGACTCGCTGACTGACATGCTGCTCGCAGAGCTTCCTGCCGCTGGCTGTACGCGCTTGTCAGTGGGCGTACAAAGCCTGTGTGATGCACAGCTCAAAGAGCTGGGGCGCATTCATACGGTGGCACAAGCGCTTGACCGCCTGAAAGCGGCCGTGGCAACAGGGCTCTCTGTCTCCTGCGACCTCATGTGCGCCATTCCCCTCCAAACGCAAGAGAGCTGGCTCGCAACGCTAGAGGGCGTAATTGCAGCAGGCGTGGGGCACGTGAGCGTCTATCCTTTACAGATTGAGGAGGGTACCCCCTTTGACCTTCGTTATGCCAGCTCGTCCTGTCCGTGGAACGACACCGAGGTTCAGGCAGAGCGCATGGAAGAGGCTTGCAAGGTGCTTGAATCTGCCAGCCTTGCCCGCTACGAGGTGGCAAGCTATGCCAAGCCGGGCCAGGAGTGCCGCCACAACCAGGCGTACTGGACGGCAGTGCCCTACCTTGGTTTGGGCACAGGTGCAAGCTCTATGCTCACACGCGAGGGCTACGCACGCCTGCGCAGGCTGGCTCCACAGCTTCCCGCTGCGGGCGAGGATGTCTCTCGCGTACGCCTGACCTGCTCGGATTTGCCAAATCATATAGCAGAGGCACAGTCCGTCTCGGATCTGCACTTTGACCTTGAGATGCTCAGCGAGCCTCAGGCTGCAGCAGAAGACCTCATGCTTGCCATGCGTATGGTAAGGGGCGCAGGTCCGGGCCTGCTTGCACATGCCCGCAAAGTCCTAGGTAAGGAGCAGGTGGACACGGCGCTTATCTCCTGTGAGCAGCGCGGTCTTGTGCGCCAACAGGGCGCATCATGGGTTCCCACCA
>JAFWLX010000013.1 GCA_017510875.1 Atopobiaceae bacterium
TAGAAGATCTCTCTCCTTTGTGCAAGCTCTTGGAAAACCAGCGTATCACCAAGGTGTTCCATGCATGCACCCAAGACCTCGAGACCATTCTCTATGCGCTGGGCGTGGTGGCGTCTCCGGTGTTTGACACGCAGCTTGCGGCGTCGTTTTTGGGCATGCGTCAGCAGGTGGGCTACGGGGCCCTTGTCGAGCACTACACGGGAGTGCATCTGCCCAAGGCTGACGCCCTCACCGACTGGTCAAAGCGCCCGCTTGACAGCGAGCAGCTTGCCTATGCAGAGGATGACGTGCGCTACCTGCCGGGCATCTATGACGCCATGATGACCCAGCTTGTGGCCAAGAACCGTCTGGGATGGCTGCTGCCCGAGATGGAGGAGCTCACAGACCGCTCGAGCTTTGAGCGAGTCCCCGAGCTGGCCTACCTGCACCTTAAGCGCTCGTCCTCGCTCACGCGCCGCCAGCTGGCCGTTGCCCGCGAGGTCTGCGCGTGGCGCGAGCACACTGCCGCCAGGCGCGATGTGCCACGCAAGTGGGTTGTGTCCGACGAGATCCTGCTTGAGGTCTCAAAGCGCAGCCCCAAGTCGGTTGAGCGTCTGCGTCGCATTCGCGGAACCGACAACCTAAGTGATGCTGAGGCCGAGAGCTTGGTGAGGGCGGTGCTCAAGGGCTTGGCCATAGCTCCAGCCGAGCTGCCCACGCCCAAGCGCAAGGAGCGCAAGTCTGCCGAGGCAGAAGGTGCCATCGACCTCATGTATGCCCTGCTGCGCATCATCTCGGACCGCTCCGGCATGGCTCCGCAGCTCATTGCCACCAAAGACGACCTTCTCGACCTGGCCGTGGGTAAAAAGGATGCGCGCCTTAAGCATGGCTGGCGTTATGAGCTGGCGGGCGTGCATCTTGAACGGCTTTTGGCGGGTGAGATTGGGCTTACCGTCAAGCAGGGCCATGTAGAGGTGTTATAACAGGAAAGCACCATCCCGTGAGAATGTTGTTGGGGGATGGGTATAAGTAGTGATGCATGGCATGCTGCTGGGCGCGGCATGCTCTTCGTAGATTGGAGTTTCTTATGTACGGCTACTATGACATGCCCTATATTGTGATTGCCGTCGTCTCGCTTCTGATGGGTCTTCTTACCCAGGGCTACATTAACAAGGCTTATAGAAAGTGGTCGCAGGTGCCTTCGGGGCTTTCGGGCACAGGCGCAGACGTGGCGCGCCGCATGCTTGACCAGGGTGGCGCAAGTGAAGTGGGCATCACGCAGATTGATGGTACGCTTACCGACTATTACGACCCGCGCGACAACATGCTGCACCTCTCTCACGACAACTATGAGCGCGGCTCTGTTGCCTCGGTGGCCGTTGCCTGCCACGAGGCGGGCCATGCCATCCAAAACGCCACGGGCTACAGCCTCATGCGTTTTCGTACTGCCCTTGTTCCCGCGGTCAACTTCACCTCACAAACATGGATTCTCATCTTTATGGCAGGCATCTTCTTTAATATGACGGGACTTCTCAAGCTTGCCGTGGCCTTCTTTGCGGTTACCGTGCTGTTCCAGCTTGTGACCCTTCCTGTTGAGATTGACGCCTCGCGTCGTGCCCTTGCGTACTTGGGAACGGTAAGTGACATTGACCATGCGGGAGCCAAAGAGGTGCTCACCGCTGCCGCACTGACCTATGTGGCTTCGGCCCTGACCTCGATCATGCAGCTGGTGTACTACATGGGCCGCACGAGGGACAGTGACTAACGTGGAGTCTGCTCCTCAGCCAATCTCTGTGAGCGATGCGATTGGCTTTGCAAAGGCAGCGGTAGATGCAATGCCAACCCTGCTCGTGACCGGCGAGGTCTCGGGCTTTAGGGGGCCCGCACGCACGGGACACTGCTACTTCCAGCTTAAAGACGATGCCGCGGCCATGGATGCAATTGTGTGGAAGGGCATCTACCAAGCAAGTGGCGTGGAGCTGCGCGATGGCCTTCAGGTGCTGATGGCTGGCCACTTTCAGATCTATGCTCCCACAGGGCGGCTCTCGTTTGTGGCACGTACGCTTGAGGTTTCCGGCGAGGGCCTCTTGCGCCAGCGCGTGGCGGCACTTGCCCGTAAGCTCGAGGCAGAGGGGCTCATGGATCCCGCCCGCAAACGCCGCATCCCGCAGTTCTGTACGCGCGTGGCAGTGGTCACCTCGCCTACGGGCAGTGTGATCGATGACGTCAAGCGCACGCTTGCACGGCGCAACCCGCTGGTAGAGATACTGGTCTCGGGTTGTGCCGTGCAGGGTGAGGGTGCCGAGAGGCAGATCATTGCGGCTTTGGCCCGCGCTGCCCAAGCCGCGCCAGAGGCTATCTTGTTGGTACGTGGCGGTGGCTCGTACGAAGACCTCATGACCTTTAACGACGAGGCACTCGCTCGGGCCGTTGCGGCCTGTCCGGTGCCGGTCATTACGGGCATAGGGCACGAGCCGGACACCTGCATCTGCGACATGGTTGCCGATAGGCGCTGCTCTACCCCCACCGCCGCTGCGGAGTCGGTGGCACCTGCGTTTGACGAGATTGCGCGTCAGTTCCACGAGCGTGAGGCGCGCTTGGGACGTGCCATGGGGGTCCTTCTTACCACAAGGGGTCAGCTGCTTGATGGCCTTGACGTGCGCTCGCGCCAAGCCATGCGTACGCGGCTGGCGGGATTTACCGCTCAGGTCAACTCGCTTGCGGGCCATCGCTGCCTGCACGATCCATTTGCCACGCTCGAAGACCGCCGCGCACAGCTTGAGCTAACAGAACAGCGCCTGCACGATGCGGCTCCACATACGTTGTCGCGTCTTATGCGCGAGACATCCGGGTTGGAAGATCGTCTGATTGGCGTGGCACCAAGAATGCTGCGGCCCTACAGCACCCTCATGGCGCGCTGTGCCGCGCAGCTCGAGGCATTGTCGCCCCTCAAGGTTCTAGGGCGCGGCTATGCCATCATGCGTGACGAGAACGGACACGTGGTGTCCGAGGCATGCAAGGTTGAGGCTGGCAGCCAAGTCTCGGTGCTTCTGGGTAAGGGCAGCGTGAACGCCAAGGTTACCCAGGTTAACGACGAGAGCAAACAAGTCTAGGCCACGTCAGCTGGCGTGAGAGGAGATACGATGGCAGACGAAAACGTGCGCAAGGTTGACGAGATGACCTTCAAGGAGGCATCGATCGAGCTTGAGCGCATTGTGCGCGCACTTGAGGCGGGCGACCTTGAGCTTGAGGAGTCGCTCGAGCGCTATGGTAGGGGAGTCGAGCTTCTTGCGAGCCTGCGCGAGCGGTTGGCAAATGCCCAGCAGCGCGTACAGGTGCTTGTGGAGCAGGCAGGATCATCGGCTAGCACCTACGATACGGTCTCGGCTCCGTCGAGTGCCTATATTAACGAGACGAGTAACGTGTAAAGACTTCAAAACCTGGCAGCAGCTGATGGCAGCGTTGCCAGCGGGAAGGGGACAACCATGCATGACGACTGCATTTTCTGCAAGATAGCCAACCACGTTATCGAGTCAGACTACGTATACGAGGACGATCTTGTGTGCGCGTTTCGCGACATGAACCCTGCGGCGCCCACCCATGTGCTGGTGGTGCCCAAGGAGCACTACGAGACCATCGTGGACGGCGTGCCTGCACAGACCCTAGCCGCCATGACTCATGCCATAGACGAGGTGGCAAAGGCCGAAGGCATATCTGAGAGCGGCTTTAGGGTGATCTCTAACGCTGGTCCCGATGCCGACCAGGTGGTAAAGCATCTTCACTTCCACGTGCTTGGCGGTCGCTTCTTGGGAGAAGGCCTGCTCGCAGAGTAGCTGCTTGGAACCTGCAAGCGTGGTGCCGCAGCAGAGGGGCCTCGGGGGCGCAGACCCCACAGGCCCCTCTGCTGCGGCGCCCATTGCGTGGATACGGTTGTCCTGACGATTCTTGGGCCATAACAGGCTGCTGGGCTTTATCATTAACTCATCTGTACCGATACAGCACATGCCACATGAGAGGGGTTTGCATGAACGTACTGGTCATCAACGCCGGAAGCTCGTCGCTCAAGTTCCAGCTGCTTGACGTGGATACGCGCGAGGTCTATGCAAAGGGCAATTGCGAGCGCATTGGCATCGACGGCTCGTTTGTGGGCTACGAGTCCATTGCCGTTGACGGCAAGCAGAAGCTCGAGGTTCCTCTGCCCGACCACAAGACGGCAGTCCAGCATGTCTTCGAGATTGTGAAGGCAACGGGCAAGGACTTTGTGGGCATCGGCCATCGCGTGGTTCAGGGTGGTTGGTACTTCCCCGAGAGCAAGGTTGTCACCGACGAGTCGCTGGGATGGGTACGTGAGGTTGCTCCTCTTGCACCGCTGCACAATTACGCCGAGGCTGACGTTATCGAGATCTGCCGCGAGCTGTTCCCCGAGATTGGCAACGTGGTTGTGGCCGACACCTCGTTCCACTACAACATTCCCGAGCGTGCGCACCGTTACGCGCTCCCTCGCGACGTGGTGAGCAAGCTTCACATTCGCAAGTATGGCGCACATGGCACCAGCCACCGTTACATCTGGCGTGCCACCAAGGAGTTCTTGGGTGACAAGGTGCATAAGCTTGTGAGCTGCCACCTTGGTTCGGGCGCGTCGCTGTGCGCCATCACCGATGGCAAGAACATGGACACCACCATGGGCCTCACGCCGCTCGATGGCCTTATCATGGGCACCCGCTGCGGTACCATCGACCCTGCCACCGTATGCTACCTCCAGCGCGAGGGCGGCTACACGGTTGACGAGGTTGACACCATGATGAACAAGCAGTCTGGTCTGCTTGCGGTGTCTGGCATCAGCTCTGACTCCCGCGATATCGAGCTTGCTGCCGATGATGGCAACAAGAACGCCCGCCTTGCCATCGAGATGTTTGCCTATCGCACCGCTCAGCTTGTGTGCGAGATGGCCCAGGCCAACGAGGGCGTTGACACCATCGCCTTCTCGGCTGGCATTGGCGAGAACTCTGTCACCATGCGTGCCGAGGTTGCCAAGAAGCTTGGGTGGCTTGGCGTCAAGATTGACCCTCAGAAGAACGCGATCCGCTCCAGCAAGGTGCGCGACATCTCTGCCGCCGACAGCAAGATCAACGTACTGGTGGTGCCCACCAACGAGGAGTACA
>JAFWLX010000138.1 GCA_017510875.1 Atopobiaceae bacterium
CAAACAGGTCCTCGCTAAGCGCCGCGCCGACGGGCGGAGCAGCCTCAGAGTCGTCCCGAGGGTAGCCGTCCGGCTGGACCCTGAGGGCGCCACCCCCAAGTCCCCCTCCGCTGCGGCTCTACCAGACCTTTCTGAACGCCACCACGTTGGTGTCGTTGTCACGCACGTAGCTCATGTCGTCGGTGCTCTGCTTTGCCATGTAGATGCCCAGGCCACCTATCTTGGCTTCCTCTACAGAGGAGGGACTGGTGGGGTCGGCGTATTCAAGTGGGTTAAACGGCACGCCCCAGTCGGTGAGGCTTACGGTGATGGAGTTGGGATTGGCGTTGTACATATAGTCCACGCGCACCTTACCGGGACGTTCCTCTTCGGCGTAGGCATAGTGGCACACGTTGACAAACAGCTCCTCAAGCGCAATGTCCAACTTGTTCTGCACCGTTATGGGACACAGACGGTTAGCCAGCTCTTGGTTCAAGAACCCTACTACCTCGCGAAGATGGTCGAGCGTGGCATCCACCGTAAGCGAGCCCGTAGCCTCAGGCGGCACGCCGTACTCCAACGCGAGCATGGTGATGTCGTCTGACTGCTCGGCACCAGCAGCCCAAGTACGAAGCTCGTCCCGCATTTCCTGTATCAGCGTGCGCGGGTGCATGTGGGCGTTCTCTTGCAAAAAAGCCTCCAGACGCTCGTCGCCGTATTGCTCCTCTGCCAGATTGAAGGCCTCGTTTACGCCATCTGTGTACAAAAACAGCTGGTCGCCAGGGGTAAGCGTAAGCGTCTGCGTCTTGTACTTGGCCGCATCGAAGACGCCCATGAACAGGCCACACTTCTTCTTGAGCCACGTCCATTGCCCGTCGTGTCGCAGCAGCGGCGGGTTATGCCCGGCGTTCACGTACACCAGCTCGCCGGTCTTGTAGTCGAGCACGGCCGCCCACACCGTTACAAACATCTGTGCATCGTTAGCCTGGCACAGGTGCCAGTTGGCCGTTTGCATGGCAATGCTTAAGTCCATGCCCACCTGAATGTTATTGGCGATCTCGGTCTTGGCCGCCATCATAAAGAGTGACGCAGGAATCCCCTTGCCTGCCACATCGGCAATGAGAAAGCCCAGCTTGTGATCATCGATGAGGAAGAAGTCGTAAAAGTCGCCACCCACCTCGCGCGCTGCCCTCATGGATGCATAGATGTCAAAGGCGTCCACATCGGGGAATGGCGGAAACACCCGGGGCAGCGCGGACTCTTGGATGGCCTTGGCCGTAGCAAGATCAC
Organism: Atopobiaceae bacterium; assembly: GCA_017510875.1. Classification (GTDB taxonomy): domain Bacteria; phylum Actinomycetota; class Coriobacteriia; order Coriobacteriales; family Atopobiaceae; genus UBA1367. The sequence continues at coordinate 1,270 of JAFWLX010000138.1, forward strand.
GATCGTTGCGCGCAGCCTCGGCGGCAATGGCCTTCTTAAGCGAACCCACCGTGGCATTGATACCAGCCGAGAGGTGCGAGAACTCAACAGTGTCCTGCGCCTTGACCTTTTGGTCAAGGTCGCCCTGCGTAATGAGCTCGAGCGTGTCGTTGGTCTCGTCAATGCTGCGTACCACTACGTTTTTAAGCAAAAGTGTCGCCTGGGCATACACTGCCGCAAACAGGGCAAGAAACACGCCCGAGACTACAATCACCATAATGGGGCGCCATTGATACACCTCTGACTGCGGTATGGCCGCCATCAGCTGGTAGGCACCCTGATGCGCCATGCGTGCATAGCTCAGCTCTGCCGCACGAGCGTAGCCTAGCTCGCCGCCTTCCATGTACCAGGTGACAGAACGAGTAGCCTCGTAAATAGCGGGGTCAAAGCCGGAAACCATGCCTGAACCCACCACGTCCTCAAAGCGCTGTCCCAAAATGCTGGCATTGTTTGACGAGACAACAGTACCATCCTCAGCCACAACGGTAAGGCCCCTCTTGCCCAGTAGCAGACTGGTAGCCACGCCTCCAATGGAGCTGGCATGCAGATCCTCGAGCATGGCGGCAGGCATGTTGACACGGCTCTGTACGCTTTCAAGCAGGCTGTCTCGCTCCTCAAGCTGGCCCGCAAGGTAGTCAAGCTGCGCCTGCATCTGTCTCTCGGCCGTGTTGCGGCACACAATGGAAACGGCCGTGTAGGTTCCCGCTGCGCACAGCAGGTAAGCGGCGCACACCACGGCAAAGAGCCAACCCTGAAAGCGCTGGCGCAGGGTACGGTTGTCCTTGGTGGCGTGGGCCTGCTGCCAGACTGCTGCCACCAAGAAAACCAAAGCGGACGTAAGGACAAAGTTGGCAAGAAACTGGGAGAAGAGCTCTTTGTGGCCCGTGAGGTCCGAAATGATCTCTTTGGGTATCTCAAGGTTTATCAGCGAGTTTATGAGACTTGCAAACGTGGAGAAGAGCATGGTGAAGACAGCCGAGGCAACGGCACAGGCTGCCAAGAGTTCCACCACATCCTTCCAGGCTGCGTCGTAAGTGCGCCGACTGGCGGCCGCAAAGACCAAGCCCATCAGCAGTCCCATGAAGCCAAAGAGCACCACCGAGTTGATTGGAACGGCAAAGTACTGCTCGTACACGTCAAGCGGAAGAAGAGTTGCATGCAGCCACTCCGCCGCTCCGGCAAGCACGCCCACCAGCGTTGCCGCCAGCGGACCCAGTAGCAGGGCGCATGCCGTGATGGGCGCAAGCACTCCAACAAGATGCGCGTCGCCAACCACAAAGTAGTTGGTCTGCGTGGCAACCATGGCCCCCGAGAGCAGCGCAAGCATGCCTGCGACTGTACGGCGCACCATAGCATCCGAGTCAGCCATAAGCCCTCGCCATGCTATGAGGGGAGGTTGCTTCTTGTGCGTATCGTCCACGTGGGCTCCTTTTGCCAGAAGACTGGGACTTGCCGTGACAACGTGGATTGGGGGACCATCCCTTAATCCACGTTGTCGAAATTGCTCCACCATCCTGTAGTATCTCTTTGACAACGTGGATTGGGGGACGGTCCCCCAATCCACGTTGGGCGGTTGCGCCCCCGTCGCAGGCACCTGTCTAGATCATGAAGCGCACCAGGCCAGGTTCTAGCAGCTCTACCTTCTTGCAGACGCCGCGCACAATGGAGAGCGACAGATCGTCATCCACCATGTCAAAGAGGTTGGGCACCTCGAGCAGCGGGCCGCGGTAGTCAACCAAGAGCTCCATGTCCACACCACCCTCGCCGGCGGCAATCGACACCTTCACGTTGGGATCGGCAACCCCGACCTTACGGGCGATCCCCCGCAGCAGGTTGAGTACAGCCTCCTCCACCACAAGCTTGCAGGAGTTTGCGGCGTGCCGGCCCATAAACTGCCGCTGGCAGTACGCGTCAAGAGAGGCCTGCAGCGCTGGGATGTCCGGCGTTATCGAGTGCATCTCCCACTCCCAGTTGCGCACACGGAAGACAAAGTCGTGCGTCTCTTGGCGCAGCGGATGCTCAAAGATCTGCTCGGGCGGGCCCGCCTCCCACAGCTCGCCGCGGTCCATGTAGAACACGCGGCTGCTGGCGTCGCGCGCAAAGCGCATCTCGTGCGTGACCACCAGCATGGTAAGGCCGCGCTCGGCAAGGCCGGTGATAACCGAGAGCACCTCGCTCACCATCTGTGGGTCAAGCGCGCTGGTTGGCTCGTCAAACAGCAGGATCTTGGGATCCATGGCCAGACCGCGCGCAATGGCCACGCGCTGACGCTGGCCACCCGATAGCTCCTGGGGCCAGTTGAGCGCCTTGTCACGCAGGCCCACCGTCTCGAGCAATCCCAAGGCGCGGTCATAGGCCTCCTGCTTTGAGAGGCCCAGCTTGTCCATGGGCGCCATCATCAGGTTCTCGACCACCAGCTTATGGTTGAACAGCGCATAGTTCTGAAACACCATGCCCATCTTTTGACGCATCTTTGGCAGGTCGGTGGCTGGATCGCACATGTCCACACCATCCACCAGAATGGTGCCACTCGTGGGCGTCTCAAGCCGATTAAGGCAGCGGATGAAGGTTGACTTTCCTGTGCCCGACGGCCCAATGATAGAGATGACCTCGCCCGCCTCGACGGTGGCGTTGAAGTCTTTGAGCGGCGTGGCGTTTGGGTACTCCTTGCGCAGGTGCTCGACCTCTATGAGACTCATTGCTCCACAACCCCCTCTACCTTGCGCGGCTTGTTGGTCACGTCAATGCGCGAAACGGCCTTGGCCAATATTCTTGCCAGCAGGCGGCAGACCACAAAGTAAATGATGGCAGTTGCAACGAGCGGGAAGAACGCATCCATCGTGCGGCTGCGAATGAGGTCGCTTGCACGCGTAAGGTCTTGCACGGCAATGTAGCCCACAATCGAGGTGTCCTTGACCAAGCTCACAAACTGGCCCATAAGCTGCGGCAAAAACTGCTGTGCCGCTTGCGGGAAGATGATCTTCTGAAACACCTCGCTGCTGGTATAGCCCAGCGCTAGGCCCGTCTCTTCCTGTATGACATCAATGCCCGAGACCGCTGTCCACATGGTAGAGCCCGATGTGGCACCAAAGGCCAAGGTAAAGGCCAGTATGGCCACCAGCTCGCCCGCAATGTCAAGCGAACCAAACACCACGTAGTACAACACCATGAGCACCACCACAAGCGGCACGCCACCCATAAGCGCCTGGTAGTAGTCCACCAACTTGGCCAGCCACCTTATGCCACTGCGTCGAGCGAGCACAGTGGCAAAGCCCAGAAGCGTCCCCAACACACCCGAGCACACGCTGATGAGTGCGGTGACACCTAGGCCGCTTGCGATAAGCTTCCAGCGCTTCTCCTCAACAAAGGTCCGGTTAAACGACTCGGCCAAACCGGCAAAAAAGCTGCTGTCAACGGCATTGGCGCCCTGAGCCTTCACGATGACTGCGATGTAGCACGGCATGACCTGTCTGGTAAAGTCAACCATCTTGGCACGCTCGGGCGTGTTGGTGAGCGTGCCGCCAAAGTCCACCTTGCCTGCCTGCACGCTAGCAAAGATGGCATCCATGGTAATGGCCGAAACATCAAGGTGATAGCCCAGCTCTTTGGCAATGAGCAGGGCTAGCTCGACATCGTAGCCCGTAGGCTTTCCTCCTGGACCAGCGTAGCTAAAGGGCTCGAGCACGCCCGAGGTGGCAAACTTGAGGGTGCCGTTAGGGGCGGGCCAGTCCTGCTTGGGCAGGGTCTTGGTGCTCTCGTCGGTGCCCACCCACTTGGCTGTAAGCGCCTCGATGGTGCCATCCTGCTCAAACTTCTCTATCACCTGGTCAAACTTGTCCACCAAAGGACTGCCCTTGGGGAAGAAGTACGCCTCCTCGATGGCGTCCACATACTCGGGGAGCAGGGCCACCGTGCCGTTCTTGCGGTTGACCACCAGTTGGCAACAGTACGAGATCTGCACTGCAGCGTCGGCCTTGTCGGCCTCCACGGCCGCCACGCAATCGGGCAGGCTGGCATAGAAGTCCTCGCTGGTGCCATCTATCTTGGCCTGCACACGCTGGTCGTATACGCTGCCGTTCACGTAGGCAAAGCGCTTGCCGGCAAGCTCTTCGAGCGTTTGGTATATGGGCACCGGCTCTGCGCCCTCGGCCCGCACGTAAACCGGCATGCCAGCCAAGACAAGGATAGGGACCAGCGTTAGCACAACGGCTAAAAGCGCAATCCGTTGGGGTGGTCTTCGTGTGCTCATGTTGGCTCCCATTCTGCGCGGAACAATGTGCGTGGGACTCTGGAACAGAGAGACGGGCTACTCGACAGGGTGCTCTGCCAGTGTGTTCGAGATGGCAGGCATGATAACCTTTTTGCGTGAACCGCCTGGCTCAAGCACGTATGATGTGCCATCAAAGGTGGCGCGATCGCCAAAGGCCTCCTTAAGCACCTCTGCTGCGGCCTCGTTCGAAGGCACCAGATAGTTTATTGAAACATCGTCGTGGAATACGGAGACCTGCGCAAACGCCATCTTGACATCAAGCGGCACAAGCTGCGACTCCATAATCTCCTTCATCTGCTGTGCCAGATCTTTTGCCGCCTCTTCGTCATACGCATTCACACAGCCAATGGCAAAGCGGGTACCAGCACTTTCGTAAACCTTGACATCAGAGAGGAAGATCTCTTCCTTGGTCATGCCCTCGTACGACAAGGATGCCTTATGCATCTGGGTGTAGAATTCGTCCAAGTTGTCAAAGCTGGCAATCTTGGAAAGGGCCTTGACCGCCTCTTTATCTGCCGTGGTGGCGTTCTTGAGATTTACGGTGTCAGAGAGAATGGCGCCAACCAGCAGTTTTGCAGTTTGGGGGTCTATCTCCACACCAAAGTTGCAGTAGCGCATCCACACGATGGTGGCCGTAGAACCCAGCGGACGGGCGTCATAGACAATCGGGTTGACGACCGAGACGGTACCGACACCGTGATGATCTATGATGCTCACAATATGAGCATCCTCAAGGCCGTTGGCAGACTGCTCGTAATCGGCGTGATCAACAAGGACCATGTACTTTTCGGATGCGTCTTCGAGCACCTCGGGTGTGGGAACGCCCACCGTGTCAAGTACGTATGCGGTTTCCTTGTTGATGGGTCCCAGGATAACTGCCTGTGCCTTGTAGCCCAGCTTCTCAAGGAGACGGGCATAGGCAATTGCGCAGCACACGGTATCTGTATCTGGGCTTTTGTGGCCGGTTACATAGATGGTTTGACCCTCTTCTATATCGAGACCCTCAAACTCGCTTTTGGCAAGAGCGATGTTGAACTCTTGCTCGGCTGCCATCTGCTTTTCTAAGCGCGCAGTCGCACTGTTGCTACCCGCCTGATAACAACCAAAGCCCACTACCGCCAGAGCCACCAACGCGGCGACAATCCACGCCACGCTCGGCATTGCTAAGCCAGAACTTTTTTCATCCTGCATGTGCTCACTCCTCGTTTACTCGGCGATACTGCCTACCTGCAACATAATAGTGTTTGCAAGCAGAATCACCTATCCGTATCCAAGGCGTATTTCTCGATGTCCATGACAACCTTGCCCTTGGCATCAAACGAGATGCCTGTTGCAGCAAGCTCGGTAGGAATGACCATGCTCATCGCTTGCTCGCCTCCGCCCGCAAAGACCTCGATGCTAAAGCGGTCGAGCAGAATGCGCAGGTCAAAGTAGCCCTCTGTCGGTGTGACATCGCACGCACAGGTATGCACGACCATACGGCGCGCCCCGCTGTAGCGACGGTCAAGGCAAAGCCTTCCTGTCTCTAGGTCAAGCGTGAGCGTTGTGCGGCAATCCTGCCCCTCTGCAACGTTCACCGTAAAGCTGCCAAGTGAAGCCTCCGTCGCCGGACGCACGCGCACGACGATGTCCGCACAACGTCCTTCAATGCCTTCCAGCTCTGTACGGTCATCGACCGTCACGTCCTGATAGGCTACCTGCGTACCACGCAGATCCTCAATCTCGCGCACAGGCCACTGGAAGAGCCTGCCGTCACGTACGCGCAGCTCGCGTGGTACTGTCATCTGCCCAAACCAGCGTCTGTCGGGCAGCAGCAGTCGGGTGGTATCCCAGTTCTGCATCCAGGCAATCATCACACGACGGCCGTCGGGCGTCAGCGTGGTCTGCGGTGCGTAGAAGTCGATACCGTAGTCGATGGCATGCAGGGTTTCCTCCACAAACGTGTGACCGTCTTCTCCAAGGGTTCCTATGCAGTACAGGGCACAGCCACCAAGGCGCTCATATTCGGCCGTCAGCATCTTTAGTGGGCTGACGAGCAGGACTTCCTTGCCGTCTAGCTCAAAGAGGTCAGGGCACTCCCACATCATGCCAAAACGGTGGCCATTACGGGTAACCTCGCCCACGTACTTCCAGCTGAGGGCGTCTTCGCTCGAGAATAACAGCACGCAACCGTCGCCATCCTCGGCGGCCGCCCCCACCACACAACGATAGCTACCGTCTTCCTCGCGCCAGATCTTTGGATCGCGGAAGTTCTGGCGCATCCAGCCCGCTGGCAACACGCTGTCGTGAATCAAAGGGTTGCCCGCAGCCTTCTCGTAGTCCACGCCATCGCCAATGGCCACACACTGCGCCTGTCGTGACACGGGAAGACCCTCTTGCGTGACGCCCTCGTGCCGCACGCCGGTATAAAGCAGCAGCTGTCGTCCGTCATCCAGCTCGATTGCGCTACCCGAGAAGCAGCCTGCCTCATCAAAGGACGCGTCTGGCGCAAGCGCACACGGCAGGAACGCCCAATGCAGCAGGTCTTCGCTCACCGCATGACCCCAGTGCATGGGTCCCCACACCGTAGAATAGGGATGGTACTGGTAAAAGAGGTGGTACTGTCCTTTGTAGCACGAGAACCCATTGGGGTCGTTCATCCAGCCCACATATGGGCTCAGGTGATACGCCGGCCGTCCCTCGCCGCCAATACAGCTTCCCACGCGTGCCTCGTAGGCGCGCGCAGCCTCAAGCTTGCTCGTCTGGTCAAGTCCACCCATCATCAGCACTCCCTGCCTCATAGCTTCTTAAAATACCAGCTACTTGGCATGATACTGCAAGAAGTTGGGACCTGACTCCACGCTGGCGGCAGAGCGGACGGATGACAGGAGGACGGTTCTGTTGTCATCTGATATGACAACAGAACCGTCCCCCTGTCATCTTAAGAGGTAGATGGCGCACGCCATCAGGGCTAAGGCCAAGAGCGCCAACCCAACAGGCTGGTAGAAGACGATCAGTGGCGAGGTGGTGCCATAGATCTCAAGCACGCCACGCAGGCAGCTACCCACAGCGAGCGTCATCACGCCACAAGCCCAAATCTGGCGAGAGGTCATAGAAGCCTCGAAGTCAAGCATCCGTTCCAACAGCGCTGGAACGACGCCAAGCACCAACGGGTACGCAAAGAGCGTCACCATCCACACTGACCATACCCCATGGCTAAAGTGCTCGTATACCGCCGAGAAGATGGCGCAGAACAGCGCTGCAAGGGCATAGCGGCGCAGGGACGTCACAGTCGAGCTGCGCCAGGCGCTTCGCGTACGCTTGCGGCTCCGCACGTACGACTCTAGATACGCGCTCCGCCTTACTGCCTCAAACTGATTACTCTGAGCGAAGGTAGACAATGTCGCTCACGCTCCTTTCGTGGATGGACCTGCCGTTTGTGGTGGGGTTATTTACAACCGTGCCCTCGTACCACAGCGTGGAAGAGCCCCCACCATCAAGGTTGTAGGCGCACTGCACGCCAAGCTCGTCGACCATGAACGTCGCCAGCTCTTGCAGCGTGAGCCCCTCAGACTCGTTCGTACGCCCGTCAGACACAACAAGCACGTAGTGCCCATCCGACACTTTGCCAATTGCCGTGCGCGGGTTGCTTGCCATGGCTCGGCCTACCTCGTCATTTGCATCAACCGCCACAGCACCGTTCACGACAAGGCCAGGACCAAACGAGAATACCTGCCATGCGCCAGCGTCAACCAGATCCTGCGCGCTCACGTCTCCCTCGCAAACCACCTCAAAGGTTCCGTCGGCATAGATGACCAGGTCTTCCTGGCTTGCAGAGGCTGCCTCGCTGCGATACAGCACGCCGTTGCGCACCACATAGCCCGCATTGCGCGCGCCGTAGTAGTCTCCGTTGATGGCCACCGTCGCGCCGGCAGCCTCGGCCATAGCCGAGGTCGTGTCGGTGACGTTCTTGCCGTAGGTGCCACTCGCAAAGGCAGTCAGAACCTGCGTGGCATCGCTTGCATAGACATCGACGACGTAGATTGTGGTGTCGTTGTACCGCACCTGCGAAAGGCTCGTGGTCACCCCGGAATCAGCGACTTCTGTTGACTCGGCAGCGTCTTCCGTACCCCCAACTACGGTAGTGCTCTTGACCGATGCGTTGTCCTCGTCCGTCGCCTGGGCCGTTGCCGCCAACGCCGCCGCGGCAGCCTCCTGCGTGTTAGTCGCAACCTGCGCATAGCTTCGCGTGATCACAAACGTGTCAAGCAGCACGTAGACCGATAAGCACAGCAAGACGACGGCATAGACGGCTACCAGCGGAAACCTTCGGCGACTCTGATGGCCGCCATTGCTTGCCGGCATCGCTGGGCTACTCTTCATATGTCGCATCAGTACCTCCTCCCCTGAAAGACAAACCTGCTTTGCAGCACCCAGCTAAAGAGGAAGAACCCAAGTTCTACCACGAGCTTGGACAATGCGGCAGGCAGACGGAGCAAGTCAACAAGCAGCAGCACGGAAAGCGTGTTGGCCACCAGGATTGAGAGGGCGAGCAGTGCATAGCGCACCGCCGTAACATAGAGGCTCTCGGTGCTGCGGAACACCAGCTGGCGATTGACCTGGAAGTTGAAGCTTGCGCTCACCAGTCGCGCCACCACGTTCGACACCGCCACACCTGCGTCGCCCCATGTCACCAACAGGGTGGACAGCAGCCAGAAGAGGCCGTAATCAACCATAAAGCTCGCAAGGGACGATGCGGCAAACGTCAGGATTCCCCCGTAGATGCGCAGGGAGTCCTGCACGGGCCTGAAGTGGGAGGACGCGTTGTCCTCCTCGTAGATGGTGGTAACGGGCACCTCGCGAATCTCGACGCCCTGCGCCGGGCACGCAAGCAGGACGTTCATCTCGTACTCATACCGCTCGCCACTGATAGCAACGAGAAACGATATGAGCGCTGCCGGAAACGCACGCAGGCCCGTTTGGGTGTCACTTACGCAGGCGCCTGACACCAGGTGATAGACCTCACGCGTCAGCTTGTTGCCCAGCCGGCTGCGCAGGGGAACGCCTTCTTCTTCAAAGCTCCGACATCCCAAGACCATGGTGTCATGTGACGACTGCGCTTCCTGGGCGCAGCGCAGCACATCGGCAGGGTCATGCTGCCCGTCAGCATCAACGGTAACGACCACGGTGTCCTCGGGATAGTGCTGTTGAATGTAGCGCAGCCCCTGCTTAAGAGCATGCCCCTTGCCATGGTTCTCTCCATAGCCGATGACCGTGGCAAAGCGGCAGGCCAATTTGAACAGCGGCCTGTAGCGCATGCCGCTTCCGTCATCGACCACAACGCCCTCGACCCCTCGCGCGCGCAGCGCTTCCACCAGATCGAGCAGTCGGCAGTCGGGTTGGTATGTAGGAATGAGCGCAACGGTTGTCATATCTGCTTCCCTTCTCTCGCCCATCTGGACTCTTACGGTACGAGATGGGCCTGAAGGGGCGCTTAAAGCGCCGCTGCTACAGGCGCCTGTCACAAGACTGAATTCAGCCTGAGTGCCCAAGAGCTTAATCGGCGGCAGAAAGACAAGCTCGGCTATCATGAGTTGGGCAACTCAGGCAATTGGAAGTAACGGGGCAGGGAGAGGGTTCTGGGCATTGCGGCGCTCCTGGTGTTGCTGACGGAAACAATCTTCGTTCGGTTGGCGTGACAAGGGAATAGACTACACCGCTGTTTGCGGGGTTTACTGTTGGTTTGTGGATTCCCGCCATCTCTACAATGTTGCTGGGAGCGACATTGCGGGGAGTGATGCGTGTAGTCTTTGCTGTCTGGACCAGCTGCTGCCATCTCTTTGCTAGGCCAGCGTTGTTCCGGGGCCTGTCAAGAGGGGTAACCCCTCTTGACAGGCGGATGACAGCCGGTCTACCAGCGCTATGCCAATTCTGGTCTAACAAAGAGAAGAGGTATGCTCGCAAGACCGCATTGCTTGGGGTCGCATGCGAATCATGCCTATTGGCAAGGCGAAAATGCACCCTGAACAGAGTAGCCGACCCTCTTGGAGAGGCGCTTTCTCTACCTTTGCAGCTCGCAATTGCTCCCATTTGCAGTATGACCGCCATAGCGTCACCGCAGTGGCCGGACACCGCGTGAAGTATAATCATCGCGGGTTTCTTGTTGGACAACCCACATAACCAGAAGCCGTTCCTAAGCTCTGAGGGTACGGCATGGGGATCGCTGTCGATTCGAACGGGGTATAGGGACGTGGCAAGAACACCATGCGGATCCGGCATAGTGGCTCAAGGTGCCGAGTCGAGCGGTCGCGTGAGGATCTCCGTGATCCTGCCCGTCTATAACGTGGGGCCCTACATCGGCCGCTGCATCGAAAGCCTGCAGGCCCAGACGCTTGCCGAGCTCGAGTTTATATTCGTGGACGACCGCTCGACTGACGGCTCGATGGAGGCCGTCGAGGCCTGGGCGGAGCGGGACGGCCGCGTGCGCATCCTGCGCAACGAGGAGAACCTGGGCGCAGGCCCCTCCCGCAACCGCGGGATAGAGGCCGCCCGCGGCGACTACCTCTCGTTCGTGGACCCCGACGACTGGGTCTCCCCCGACTTCTACGAGCTGCTCTACGCGACGGCCGCCTCGGGCGGCGGGCACGACATAGCGAAGGGGACCCGACGCAAGGTGGACGCCGAGGGCGGAGAGGCCGGGCCCGCCGACCAGGAGCTCAACGACAGAATCGCCGGCCGATCACCAAAAGGCCAGCCCCTATATGGTGCCTTTACCTACGAGCACCAGTCAGCGCTCTACCGACGCGAGCTCTTCCAAGACGGAAGCGCCCGCTACGGGACGTCGAGGAACGCCCAGGATACGACATTTCTACTGCAAGTTTGCTACCAGACAGGTGACATCGTGCTCGAGAGGAAGGCGGTGTACTACTACGCCCAGCGAAAGGGCTCGGCGGTTCACGGAGCGGATGCAAAAAGAGCCGACGGCGAAATAGATGCTCTGATAGAAAAGGTCGAGTTTTTACAGAGAAAGGGTGTCGACGATTCCGCGATTCGCTATCTGCTTGTCAAAGCTCGGGTTTGTCTTGACTGTTTTCACGGCTCGCAGTATAGAGACGATGCGGCGCTTGAGGACTACAAACATGCCGCCGCTCGTATTGCGGAAGCATTCGCACCCATCCCCGGACTGTTTGGGGCTTCTGGAACGCTACCTCAGTTGAAGGATGTCCCCGTAGGCAGTCTCCTTACGATCCCCGGCCTGCGCGCCCCCGGCGAGGGCGGGGTGCGCGTCTCGGTGATCCTGCCCGTCCACGACGTGGGGGACTACATAGGGAGGTGCGTCGAGAGCCTGCGCGCGCAGCTCCTGGACGGCCTGGAGTTCGTGTTCGTGGACGACCGCTCCTCCGACGGCTCCATGGCCGCCGTGGAGGCCTGGGCGGCGGAGGACGGGCGCGTGCGGATCCTGAGGAACGCGGAGAACCTCGGCCCAGGCCCCTCCCGCAACCGC
>JAFWLX010000014.1 GCA_017510875.1 Atopobiaceae bacterium
ACCCTCGGGGCTCCGGCTTCGGCTCACGCTCCGCCCTTACGGCGCGGCAGCTGCGGAACTCGCGCCCCCTGCGGGGGCGCTCAAACAGGTCCTCGCTAAGCGCCGCGCCGACGGGCGGAGCAGCCTCAGAGTCGCCCCGATGGTTGCACGCTGGTCGGTCCGTGAAAAGTAACCTCTGCTCCACCCAAAATTAAAGCGAGCCATCCATGAGCACATGGACAGTCGTATCGCTCATGGGCAGGTAGGTAATCAAAGAGCCCTGCATGTCCGTCACTTTTTCCAGCGATGACGAGACGATCTCGTACTTGGGATGCTCGGTCGTATCAAAGATGACGTAGTTGGTACCTTCGCGATCAAGCGAGCTGCTAAAGCAGATGCCGTCAAAACGCAACCCTGTTGAGAGCTGGATGTTGCTCTTCACATACTCGCTGATGTACTGCGTCACCAGATATGCCTTCTCGCCCGAGTAGTTTGGCTTGGAAAAGTAGTGCGCAAGGAGCTTCCTGAACATGCGAACGTCCTCGTCGGCAGAATTGTCATCGTCAAAGACGTTGCGCGTTAGGTCAAAGAGCACGATTTTGTCTTTTGTCTGCACCTCGGCAATGCTCACCATCTGCGATATGACGGGGCGCGCCTCAAGGGCGGCCGTCTCCTTCCTGCTGGCGGCATACAGATAGCTGATTCCCATCGGGTTGATGCGGCCGTTTCCCGTGGCATCCGAAGGAGCCGCGTCGGACTCCCGCTTGCCGTACCCCCACCAGCCCTTGACACAGAATGCCCGCAACTGGCTCTTGAAGTCGTCAAAGCTCATAGTGCCATAGCCTGACTCCAGCCGATCAATCCTGTGTTGAACGTAGGCCTCGGCCAGCCTTGTATGGTCAAGATCGCCCTCCTCCCGCTGGATGTACACGCCAAGGGCGTTGTACACAGGAGCCAAGAACAGATCCTCTTCTGCCTTTGGGATAATCCGACCACGATACAGGACCGATCCAGAGTCAAGCGTCCTCGACACCATGGGCGCTATCGCATCCACCCAGCTTAGGATGTCGGTACGTGGAAAGAAGCGATTGTTGTTGCAGAGCTCGCGCTCAAAAGAGCTGAGCTTCTCCTGTATGGAATGCCTAAGGCTCAGCTGCTCGCGCAACTCTATAAGGTGTTCCAGGGTCTTGCGATCGTTTTCGTTCATACAGTCACCTTTGCTACGAGGAGTCAAGAAGATGATATTCGATTCTCTCCCAAACAGACTTAGGCCATAGGCTGCCGCTTAGCCCTCCCAGGCGCGCAGCGTGTGCCAAATGTCCTCGGCAACCTGGCGCGGTACGCCTTTTACCTCGGCAATCTCGTCCACGGTGGCGGCGCGTAGGCGCTTCATCGAGCCAAAATGGCGCATGATGGCACGCCGACGCTTGGGCCCAACACCTTCCACCTCGTCGAGGATCGAGACTCCTTGGGCCTTGGTGCGCAGGTCGCGATGGAAGGTGATGGCAAAGCGGTGGCTCTCGTCGCGCACCTGCTTGATGAGATACAGCGACGGCGAGCCCGAGGGCAAAACCACCGGAGTGTCGTCCCAGGGGACAAAAACCTCCTCGTCCGACTTGGCCAGCCCGCATACCGGAATGTCAAGCCCAAGCTGCGCCAGCTGCTCCATGGCGGCCGTAAGCTGCGGCTTTCCGCCGTCCACCACCAGCAGGTCGGGAGCACGCGTGGCAAAGCGGGTGTCGGCCATGTTCTTGGGGCCATAGCGGCGTCCCAGCACCTCCTGCATGCTCACAAAGTCGTTGGCCTCGTCAAGCTCGGTACGAATCTTGAACTTGCGATACTGCGCCTTGTCAGGGCGTCCATCGGTAAAGACCACCATTGAGGCCACGGTAAAGGCACCGTGTAAGGTTGAGATGTCAAAGCACTCGATGCGCAAAGGCGCGGTATCGAGGGCAAGGGCGCTCTCTAGCTGCAGCAGAGCCTGATTGGTGCGGTCGTCGGCATAGCCAGTGCGTACCATGTAGCGGTTGAGCGCATGGTGGGCATTGTTGGCCGCCATCTCAAGCAGGTGGCGCTTCTCGCCGCGCTGCGGCACATGCACCCGACAACGCTTGCCGCGGCGCCCCGTGAGCCACTCGCCCAACAGCTCCTCGTCGGGCAGCGCGCAAGGCACGCACACCTCGGCGGGTATGTCGGCCGTCTCGCCGTAATAGCGCTTGAGAAAGCCCTCCACCAGCTCGGTCTCGCTCACATCGGCGCCCTTGTTGAGCACAAACTCCGACGAGCGGATCACACGACCCTCGCGCACCACAAACACGCAGGCACAGCTGATGGTTTCCTCGCGATAGAACCCCACCGCATCGGCGCTTACGTCGGAGGCAAGCACCACCTGTTGGTTGTCGTCGAGCCCCTCGAGCACATCAATACGGTGCTTGATGCGTCCCGCTCGCTCAAACTCCAACTCGGAAGCCGCCTGCATCATCTGCTCGTGCAGGTCCTTGACAATGGCCGAGCGCCTTCCCTCCAAGAACTGCTCAACCTGGCGCACGTTGCGCCCGTAGTCGGCCGTGGTGATACCCCCGCAGCATACGCCGGGGCCACGACCCACATGACTGTCAAAGCAGGGGCGGCCGCGCTCGGCAAGCACGAGGTTTGCCACAGCAACATCGTCAGGATGGCTGTCAAGATAGCGTTTGGCACGCTTCCACTCGGCGCAGGTGCCAATGCAGATGGGCACCGCCTTGCGCAGCTGGGCAATGGTCTCGCGGGCCGCCTTGGCATCGGTGTAGGGACCAAAGTAGCGTGTGCCTTTGCGGTGCTTCTCGCGCGTGTACTTGATGGCCGGGTAGGCGTCAGACTCGGTAATGGCAATGAAGGGGTAGCTCTTGTCGTCCTTGTAGTCCACATTGAAGTAGGGATGATACTGCTCAATAAGGTTGCGCTCGAGCACCAAGGCCTCGTGCTCGCTGCCTACCACCACGTAGTCAAAGCTGCGTACCACCTGCATCATAAGGGGAATCTTGTCGCGGTCGTCCTGCAGCGTCACGTACTGGCGCATGCGTGCGCGCAGATTCTTGGCCTTTCCCACATAGATGACCTCACCGGCGGCGTCTCGCCACAGGTAGCAGCCAGGCTCGGTGGGAACGCGTGACACCTGCTCGGCAATGCTCGCGAGCCCCTCGTCCTCGGGATGAGGTGCCTCACCGTCAAAGTCGGGCACATGAGAGGGGTCGCGAAAGCTCATGTTACACTCGCAGCCTCGCGCAGGGCACACGCAACATCGTGGACCTGGGCTTTTGTAAGGTCACAGGGCAGCGCCACCGCACCATGCGAGAGGGCTGCCGTATGAGGAAGATTCTGCAACGTCCCGTCCCAGGCATATGCGCCCTTGTCGCTCACGCCGGGATAGAGCAGGGGACGATACCACGGCACCGCGTAAAGCCCCGCAGATGCGATAGCTTGGATGGCGACATTGGCCGCCTCGTTGCTTGCCATGTTCACAGGAACGCGCAAGAGTGGCTGTCCCGAGGCAAGCATGGCCTGCGAAGTGCCTATGCCCTCGATGTCCGAGAGCTCTTGCGCGTATGAGTCAAGAGCCGAGATGCGCAGGTCGTAGCTGTTGGGCAACGCCTCAAAGAGGTCCACTACCTGAGAGGCTGCCCACTCCCCTGCCGCCTGCGGCTCGTGGGCAACGGCACCCTTACGCTCGCACTCGGCAATGGCAGGCTCAAAGGCCTCCAACGCGAGAAGCGCGCTGCGCACCCCCCGTGAGAGCGGTGCAGGCAGGTGGTTGAGCACTCGTATCTGCGTGCGATAGCCCCTCATGGCGCGGGCAAGCTTGCCCTGTGGCTCTGACAACGACTCCAGCGCCTGCGTTACCTTGTCGCGCAGCTTGGCATCTTCCATCTGCGGATTGACCCACACGGCACCGCTAAAGTAGGTGGGAAGCATCTTCTCCACGCCAAAGGAGTGAAACGAGAAGTCGGCCAAGGGACGGCCTTGGTCATCTGTTGCCATACGACCCACACAGTGCGCGCAGTCCTCAAGGAGCAGGGCGCTGTGGCTGTTGGCCACAGCGCGCAGCGCTTGGGACGAGGCGCGATCGATGTAACCAAAGGTGTGCTGGTCAACGATGGCAACCGGCGGCTCGCTCACACGCAGCGCCGCTGCGTCAAGCGCAAACGTCTGCAGCGAGACGTCACCGTACACGGGCGTCAGGCCTGCAGCGACGATGGGGTCAACGGCCGTGCAGCACGTGAGCAGCTGCGTGATCACCGTTCCCTTTCCATACCGTTGAGCTAGCTCGCGCAGCACCACAAGCATTCCGTGGCGACACTTGAGCACCAGATGCCAGTCGCCAGGTGCGGTGTTGGTCTGCGCGGCCAGCGCCTCGCGCAGGCGAGTCTGTGCGTCAGCCATCCCCTAGCCCTCCAGGTCGCGCTTGCCAAAGTACTTCTTGAAGTCAACGATGTAGTGAGCCCACAGCTTGTACATGTTCCACAGCCGCCGCGGGTTGTTGTCGTGCGCACCAAAGATCGTGGTGCCCACACGACCCTCGCGCATAAGGTTCAGGGCCTTCTGCTTGTCGGGGCCCTCTGCAGTGTAGCGGCGCACCACACTTTTGGGGACACCTATCCAGAGCACTTCCTCGGTGGCATGCACGGGCTCTTCCCTGCGACCGGCGATGACGTCTTCCACCGCGCAGCGTGCCAGGTTGTGACCAGAGAGCGTGGTAAAGAAGCTGCTCCTCCCCTGTCGTGGATTGAAGTCAAGCAGCTTGAAGCTGTTGTCGCGAGCGTCATACTTCATGTCGATGTTGAAGTAGCCAAAGTACTTCACGTTGCCAAGCAGGCGCTCCACTGTCTGGTACACCTGCTCGTCGCCGTAGCTGATGATGGCAGCGTAGTTGCCAATGCGCATGGGGGCGCAGTCCTCCAAGATGGGGTGGCCCAGCGAGAGCAACGACACCGCGCCGTCAGAACGCACGTATCCGTTGAGCACGCGCATGTTTTCGTCACCACCGGGAATGAAGTCCTGAATCACCAGGCCCTCGTCATAGCCCGAGGCGTACACACGGCGCAGGGTCTCGGCAAGCATTGCCTCGTCCTCAATGATGAAGGCCTTCTTTTGCCCCTCGAAGGGATGCTCGCGATAGAGAGCCGCATTGGTTGGCTTGACCGCCACCGGATAAGGAAACGGCAGATCAGGCAGCTCGGGTCCATCAACGCGCACGGTTTTAGGATAGGGCACGCCCGCGCGCTCGCAGAGCGCATAGAAGCGGGCCTTGTTCTCAAGTTCGGTAAGCACTCCGGGTCCCGAGCAGATGGGCACGTAGCGCGCATCCAGCTCGCCCTTGTGCTCGGAGAGCAGCACCGAGTAGTCATCGCCACAAGGAATTACCAGCGGAGTGGCCCCACCAAAGGTGGAAATGTCACGGTTGAGCACCTGGACAAAGCGTGTTGGGTCAAGAAGCCCTGCATCGCAGCGTTGCTCGATGAACTTCGAGTACGCCGTGGGCGTCAGGGGAAAGGTTCCGTACGCAACGCTCTTTACCTGATAGGCCTCCCAAAAGGCACGCGCCATGCCATAGGCGCCAATCTCGGTTCCCAGCAGCACGGGAACAAACGGCTGAGCCATGAGGCAGCCCTCCTTTATTGCCAGCATCCAGCGTGAGCTCACGCGGTTGCACAGTGTCTTGGCACATCTTTCTCATTCTAAACCGAATTGTGGTACTCGTGGGAAAACCCATCTGTACTGACCGTACGATAAGCTTTTCTCGTTACTGTTCACGGACGGGGCGATTAGAATTGGTGGCTGGCTGCAGGACACTTTGGAGGCGATACGCGCTATGAACAGACCCATACTTGGCATTATTGGCGGCGTGGGACCCCTTGCCACCGCATGCTTTATAGAGGCGCTTATCCGTAAGACTCCTGCTCGGCGCGATCAAGACCACATGCCCATGATCGTGTTCAACGATCCGCAGATTCCCGACCGCACGGCGCATATCCTTGACCACCGCAACCCCAATCCTCAGCCCGAGATGGAGAGAGTGGCGCGCTGGCTTGAGCGCGCAGGGGCTGACTACTTGGCAATTTCCTGCAACACCGCCCACTACTATTACGAGGGCATCAAACAGTCGGTGAGCATCCCCGTCATAAACATCATGGAAGAGACCGCACGCTGCCTTGCGGGCGAGATGGGCGTGGGCAGCACAGTGGGACTTTTGGCCACCGAGGGTACCGTTGCGTCGGGCGTTTTCCAAGACTATCTGCACCGCTATGGCCTTGCCACGATGGAACCCTATGACGAGGCTCAGCGCGAGGTGACCGAGCTCATCTACAACGGCGTGAAGGCGGGCGGCAGCTACGACCCCAACCAGCTTCTTCGGCTGGGAGAGCAGTTGCGCGAGCGCGGAAGCGATGCTGTAATTGTGGGTTGCACCGAGCTTTCGGTCATCTACCAGGCCTTGGCAGAGAAGCCTGCATGGTTCTACGATTCGCTCGACGTGTTGGCCAAGCGGTGCGTGTCAATCTACCTTGCTTCCCGTGAGAAGGGCGAGCTGGTCATCTAGCCGGTGCACGTATCCGCAGTCTAAAGATAATATGTGTCCACCCAGTTCCGCTGACCGCGTGGACTAAGGGACGGTCCCGAATTCCACGCGACTACGAGTTGCGGTTGGGCAACTGCCATATAA
>JAFWLX010000139.1 GCA_017510875.1 Atopobiaceae bacterium
GCCATCAGCTGCATAACCCCATAGGGCTTTCTCTCTATTAGTCCTCGCTCTCGAGGTAGCCGTACACAAGAGCGGCCAGAGCGGCGCCAGCAAGCGGGCCCACAACAAAGACCCAGAGGCACGACAGCGGAGCAGCGTTGCCCGTGATGGCGGCCACCACGGCGGGGCCAAAGCTGCGTGCCGGGTTAACGGATGTGCCCGTACTCATTTGTGACAGCACCGACACAATTGGCGGTAGAGCCTTTGGGCCGCTGAAGGATCCCGAGGATAGACAGCCAGAGAACATGGCGCCATCAACTTAGGCGCCATCTTGCGCAGGGCACAGGTGGCAAACGTACACCTATATGGGTTCTAGATCTTTGGTCTTGCTCGTATCCCATAGCAAGACTCGTTTATCCCCTATTGATGGCTATACGTATTGTTCTTAAATCGTTTACATCGATTACTTCTACCACTCTGTTCTAATTTGTATATCTTTTCTTGTTTTCCTACTATCAATGGTAGAAAATTCAGTATATAGTAATATCACTATTTAAACTCGATGATAAACCAACGCCATGTGAGAGGAGTTTAATATGGCCCAGATTCTTAACGAGCTTGCAGTCATGAACGAGGTCGCAGACATCCTTCGCGGTCTTAGCAAGGGCGAGCAGCGCCGTGTGGTCGAGTGGCTAAGCGACTATTTTGACGTCTACGATGACTTTAGCGACGAGGGTGTCGAGATGGTCACCTTTGTTGAGGCTGACGCCGCAGACGCCGTAGCCATTGACTTTGAGGATGACATTATCGAGGAGCCCGCAGCCGCCGAGGCGCCTGCCCGCAACACCTTTGAGGGCCTGTACAACGAGGTTGCTCCCAAGACGGCCATCCAGAAGATCGTTACGGCTGCCTACTGGCTCGAGACGCAGGACCAGAAGGAATCCTGGAAGTCCTTTGATGTCAACAAGCTGCTCAAGTCTGTTGGCGTCAATATCAGCTCTGTCTCGGGCACCCTTGCCATCGAGGGCAAGAAAGAGAACCCCATGGTGGCCGTGCTCGATAAGTCCGGCGATTCCATGCAGGCACGCAAGACCTTCCGTCTGAGCGACGCCGGCTTCGTCTTTGTTGAGGACCGCATCGACTAACGGTTCATACGCTCGCAACAAACAGTTGCCCGCCGACAACGCGCGTTGTCGGCGGGCTTTTTTCGTGTCAGAGTGCGTGTTTGTACGCTGCGCGTGGATTGGGGGACCGTCCCTTTTCCACGTGATTATTTAGCTCTAGCGACGACGGCGATCGTGCTTTTGGTAGTAGGCCACCTTTTCGTTGTACATCTCGAGCTCGGCACGCCTTACCAGAGGCTGCACCTTGCCCTCGTCCTCCTCGGTGGCAGCCGAGGCGCCATAAGAGACGTGATAGCCTTGGGCAACAAGGCGCTCTTGCATCGCCTTAAGCTCAGCAAGCACCTGTGTTACGTCACCGTCCTTCTTAAAGGCCACAAACTCGTCTCCGCCCGTGCGGAACGTGAGGTCTGGGTCAAAGAGTGCCACAAACTCGCGGGCTATGCAGCGTAGCATCTCGTCACCAGCGTCGTGCCCCTTGGTGTTGTTAAGCTCGTGCAGTCCATTTGCATCTACATACGAGCATATGGCTCCCGGCGCCCCCAGGTCGTTACGCTCGCTTAAGGTCTGCTCGTAGCTGTTGCGGTTTCTTAGCCCCGTAAGAATATCGGTGGTGCTGAGGTAGGCAATCTTTTTTGCTTGCGCAAGCGAGGCAAACTTGGTCTTCATCAAAAGCGCGTTGGCAATGAAGGTAAAGCTACCGTAAGAGGCGATGTTCCACATGTCTTGCGCCACCACATCAATCGATTTGATGTGGCTAAACAGGATGAGCGCAAAGTTGCATACGACCGTGGTGATAATCATGAGGTTGATAGGTCTATCCACAATGAGCAACGGCGTGACCGCAAGAAAGATAACCAGTGAAAGGGCAGGATATTCCAGGTGCTTGAGCGACACCAGAATAGAGAACACATACAGCACGAACATGAAAATGCGCGTGAAAGGCATGATGAGGTTTCGGTGCGTTGGCACAAATACCCGCGTGCAAACGGCAAGTATCGCCATGGCAACACTGGTGCCCAAGTAGATAGTTGTGTTTTCCGATGCAAGGCTTTTGGTAAACAAACTCGCAGCTGCCAGAACCAAAAACACCAGCGCAGCTATAGGGGCAAAGAAGCGCAGGTTGGCATAGTTCTCGTCAACTGCTGCCTCGCGAACCTCTTCGTACTGCTCGCGGCTGAGCCCGCCATACAGCAAGAGGTTTATGAACTTGTTCAAGAGATCCATTGAGCTCCCTTGTTGTGACCCGAAAAAGAAATCTTGCTATTATTACCCCCTCTGGCCAGTATTTGTGCTCACCCGACACAAATAACATCTATTTGTTGTTTGCCTGAAATGGCTGCCCTAAGGCTTGCAAACGACCAGCGTTTAGACCAGCTAGATGTTGATGGGGAACGCCCCCTCAAGCGCAACAACTGCACGTAAATGGGGCAATCCCCATCAACAGTCATACCGTCGTATGTCTAGCCTAGATCTTTGCCGTTGGTCTCAATCACATGCTTGTACCAATAGAAGCTCTTCTTGCGGCTGCGAGCCAGCGTGCCCTCGCCGGCATTGTTTTTGTCGACGTATATGAATCCATAACGCTTGTCCATCTCGCCGCTTGAGGCACTGACGATGTCGATGGGCGCCCACATGGTGTATCCCAACAGGTTGACGCCGTCTAGCTCCACGGCATCAATCATGGCACGGATGTGCGCGCGCAGGTAGTCGATGCGATAGGAGTCGTCAATGCTTCCGTCTTCCAGCACCTTGTCGTATGCGCCAAAGCCGTTCTCCACAATCATGACCGGCTGGTCATAGCGCTCGTAGAACCAGTTGAGGGCATAACGCAGGCCCAACGGGTCGATGGGCCAGCCCCAGTCGCTCGACTTAAGATATGGGTTGGGCACGTAGTCGGGCTCGCGACCATCACCAACACCTGGGATGCCCGGCTCGTAGAAGTTGAAGTCAGGATTGCTGTCGCGTGCCGTCACCGCAAAGCTCATGTAGTACGAGAAGCCAATGTAGTCCACGATACCCTGCTTGAGAACAGTCTTCTCCTCGTCGGAAACCGGCACGTCAAAGCCCATGCGCTCCCAATAACGGAACATGTACTGGGGTATGCGGCCCTTTGCGTGCACATCGCAATACCAGTAGCGCTTGTGGTCTGCCCAGGTCTTCTCCATCTGGTCTTGGGGATTGCAAGTGTTTGCATAGAGTGGGCAGAATGCAATCATGCAGCCAATCATGGCGTCGGGGTCAATCTCGTGACATGCCTTCACTGCCTTGGCGCTGGCAATAAGCTCGTTTACCGATGACTGATACATGAGCTCCTCGGCATTGTCAGCCTCTTTGAGGAGCACACCGCCCTCCTGCAGCATATGGTGTGCAATGGGCGCCGCACCCTGGTTGTTAATCTCGTTAAAGGTCATCCAATACTTGACCTTGCCCTTATAGCGTTTAAAGCACACACGGGCAAAGCGCTCGAAGAAGTCGATGCAGCGCTTGTCAACAAAGCCGTTGTACTCGGTTGCCAGGTGATAGGGCATCTCAAAGTGCTGCAGGGTGACAACCGGCTCGATGCCGTATTCGTGGCAGGCATCAAACATGTCATCGTAGAATGCCAGGCCTTCCTCGTTGGGCTCGGCATCGTCGCCGTTGGGGAAGATGCGCGTCCAGGCAATGGAGGTACGAAACGCCTTGAAACCCATCTCGCCAAACAGAGCAATGTCATCGCGATAGTGATGATAGAAGTCAATGGCCTCGTGGTTAGGGTAGTTCTCCCCCTCTATCACTCCATTGGTAATGCGGCGCGGAATGCCGTTACCGCCAGCGGTCATCACGTCAGCTATCGAGATGCCCTTGCCGCCTTGGTCCCAGCCACCCTCAAGCTGGTGTGCCGCCACGGCTCCGCCCCATAAGAAGTCTTTGGGAAAGTAAGACATGTGTTCCTCCATTCCTGTTCAGTTGCATGTTGCCATAGCACCATTATCTGCGGGAACTTGGGGGCGTTGCACAGGTGCATCGGCGAAAGGGACTTCCGCCGATGCACCTTCTGTTATGGACCTAAAACTGTACTAGGCAAGCTCGGCGTCAATGCGCTCGAGGTAGCTGATGATGGGCAGGCCCTGCGGACAGGCGGCCTCGCACTGACCGCACTGGATGCAGTCGCCCGCACCCACGCCAGCGTTCTTGGCAGTACGGTGATAGCGCCTTTTTGCATCGACTTCATCCTCAAAGATGAGCTTGCGGTTCATGGCCTTGAAGAAGTCAGGGATGGGAATGTTCATGGGGCAACCGCCAGTGCAGTAGTGGCAGTCAGTGCACTTGATCTGGTCCACATTGGCCAGCGCCTCTTGAGCGCGAGCCACTACGGCCTGTTCCTCAGCCGTCAGCGGCTTGAAGTCGCGCATGTAGCTCACATTATCCTGTACCTGTGCAATGTTGGACATGCCCGAGAGCACCGTGAGTACGCCAGGCATGGACGCAGCGTATCTGATAGCCCATCCGGCATACGAGAGACCGCCTCCGGCCTCGTCAAACACCTCGCGCACAGCGCGCGGTGGATTGGCCAGAGTTCCGCCCTTAACAGGCTCCATCACGGTAAACGGCACGCCATACTTGGCCGCAACCTCCATATTGGCCCTGGCCTGCACCGACGGATCGTCCATGTCGGCGTAGTTTACCTGCAACTGAATAAAGTCGATATCAGGATACTTGGCAAGCAGGCTCTCGAGTCGCTGAGGCCCCGCATGGAACGAGAAGCCCCAGCGGCGTATGATGCCCGCCTCCTTCTGTGCGCGAATCCAGTCCCACAGGCCGTAATCGTCGTATACCTGCTGGTTGTTGTCCTGCACGGCATGCAGTAGGTAGTAGTCGAGGTAATCGATGCCCATACGCTCCATAGAGATGCGCAGCTGGTCCTTTACCTGCTCGGCTGTAGGATTGCCCAGCCATGCGTTGGCCTTGGTAGTGATGGTATAGCTGTCACGCGGGTGGCGCTCTACCAGCGCCTTGCGCGCGGCCTCCTCCGAGGCGCCGTCGTCATAGACAAAGGCAGTGTCAAAGTAGGTAAGTCCGGCATCCAAAAAGATGTCAACCATCTGGGACACCTGTGGAATGTCAATGCTGCCGTCATCCAGCTTGGGAAGACGCATAAGGCCAAAACCCAATTTGGGTGTGTCGTGGCCCAGGTAATCTGCGGCATATGCCATAGCAGTTCCTCTCTCTTGTGCTGTTCCCCTCGTTACCAGAATACCTGAAGGCTAAAAGCACTAGAGGTGCACCATTCGGTGAATGCGCAAAACCCCAGCTTATTGACTTGTATGGAGGCTGTCAGGCACACCGGGTAAACAGAGCGTTACTCTTTTGCCTCAGATTCTTCCGGCTTTGCAGACGCATCAAACGTGTTGGCTGCATCCGTCACATCAGCAGCATCCGTTGACTCGGCCGTCTCCGAAGCATCCGTGGCAAAATCAGCGCCTGCCGTCTCGGCCGTCTCCAAAGCACCTGTGGTGCCGTCAGCGTCCGTCGTCTCGGCCGTATCTGTCGTCCCAGCCGTATCGGCTGCATCCGTCACATCAGCAGCATCCGTCGACTCGCCTGAATCCGTATCGGACGCATCCGGAACATCCGCATCCTCATCTAGGCGCTGGCGGGCAACAAGCTCGGCAAAGGAACCGTTCTTGGCAATCAGCTCTTCGTAGGTTCCGTCCTCGATGATCTCTCCGCCACCAAGCATGATGATGCGGTCGCACTGGCGAATGGTGGACAGTCGATGCGCAATGACAATACGCGTGCACTTCATCTGGTCAAGCGCCTCGCACACCTTACGCTGCGTCACGTTGTCAAGAGCCGAGGTGGCCTCGTCAAACATCAGGATCTTTGGCTTGGGTGCCACGGCTCGCGCAATGAGGATGCGCTGTCGCTGACCACCAGACACGCCACCCTGACCCTCAGAAATAAGCGTGTGCATGCCCATGGGCATTTGGCGAATGTCATCGGCCATGCCCGCAATCTCGGCCGCCTCCCACGCGTCATCCATGGTCAACCAAGGTGCGGTGATAACGATATTGGAGTAGATGTCACCAGAGAAGAGTTTGCCGTCCTGCAAGACCGTACCTATGCGGCGACGTAGAGACTTAAGGTCAATGTGCGCCATGTTCTTGCCGTCGTAGTAGACACCGCCCTTTTGCGGCGTCTCGAAGCCCAGAAGAAGGCGCAGAAGCGTGGACTTGCCACATCCGGTCTTTCCTACCACGGCCAGATACTCACCCGGATTGATCTTTAGAGAGAAGTCATCAAGCACCGGAGCCATTTCTTCGCTATAGCGAAACGTCACATGGCTGACCTCAACATCACCGGTCAGGTGCGTAATAACCTCTTTGTCCGTCGAGATCTCGGGCTCGGTATCAAAGAAGGGCTTCACCATCTCGAGCGTTGGCTTGACCTGCGCAATGGAGGACACAATGCTGGCCAAGGACAAGAATGCCCCGTTGACCATACCGTATGCCGAGTTGAAGGCGTAGTACTCCGCCACAGAGACCTTGCTTTGTATGGCCACGTAGTACATGACCAAGGTACCAATGAGCGAGATGGCCATGGTGAGCACAGAGCTCAACTTGGAAAGCGTCGGCGGATTATACGTAAGCTTTGCCTGTTTGGCATACGTCTCTCCCCAGCGCGCAAAGGCCCGCTTTTCAGAGCCCGAGAGCCTGATCTTCTGAATGCCCGAGATAATGGCGTAACACACACCGCTTTCTTTGCTGCTCAGCAGCTTCTGCTCCTTGGTTACCTTGGTCTGCACGAGCACAGAAAGCATCGTTATGCAAAGGGTCAGCGCCGTCACGACTAACGCCGGAGCCACAAGCGCGGGAGTATATTGAAAGATCTGCAACACATACACAAGGGAGAACAGCGAGGTAAGCCCCGTTGACAGCACCATGCTCACAAGCTGGTTTGCAAGGTCGCTAATGTAGCTCAGTCGATTTGAGAGCTCGCCCGAGCTGTAGTTCTTAAAGAAGCTTGCGGGAAGCGACAGCATGCGCATCATGGCCGCCGCCTCGATGTTGATACTAAGCTTGACATTGATCCGTGAGCTTGCCATCGAGCTCACCACATCAAAGATCAGCTTGCTCACTTGTGCGCACACAAGGTAGATCCCGGCACCCAAAAGCACCCGCGCGCTGCCCGAGGCAAGCACCCCAGAGAACAGGAGCGCGTTCATCTTGGGAACAATCATCCCAACCAGCGTTGCAACCATCATCACGGCCATCAGCACCACGAGGTCGGCCCACGAAATCTGCTCGATGATGTAGCGCAGCAGGTCACTGACACCCATCTTCTTAAGCGGGAAGGGCTTATAGAAGGTATAGGCGTCATCGTCTATCAAGCTTTCGGTTTTTCTGTTTACACGTACATACTTACCGGTGTTGTTGTCAAAGTAGCAATAGCCGGCAAGGCCTCGCGGTATAAGCGCCACCACGCTATCGTCATCGGTTCGCGTGCCCAACATGGCACCCACCGCATCCTTATACCAGCCCTTTTCGAGCTTTACCTCGCGGCGCATGATCCCGTAGGGGCGCATGAGGTATTCCAGCACCTCATTCATGTCCTGCATGGACTCGGGAACCTCTTGTGACTTTACGTGGTAGTACCGCAATATCTCGTCGATGGCATCTTCGGTAGCCTGTCGTCCGTCATTGAAGGCGCTTGCAATCCGGTGACCCGTAACGGACTCGGCAATGTCCTGCATGGATTCGGCAAAGACCGCATCGTCGGCAACCTTGCGTTGACGTATCTGCTCGTCAAACCAGCTCATGGCCTCTGCCCCCTCTCACTCACTGCTCACAAGCGTTGTATAGGAGCCACCCTGTGCCATCAGCTGCTCATGCGTGCCGCGCTCCACAACCTTGCCATGATCAAGCACGATGATCTCGTCGCAATCGCGAATGGTGCTCAACCGGTGTGCGATGACCACACAGGTAACGCCACGATCACGTATGGCCTGTACCACCTCGTATTCTGTATGGGCATCCAACGCCGAGGTCGCCTCGTCCAGGACGATCATCGTGGGGTCTTCGGCCAGCACGCGTGCAATCTCCATACGCTGCCGTTGACCTCCCGAGAAGTCCTTGCCGCCATCGGAGAGCATGTACTGATAACCACCGGGACGTTGCATGATGTCCGTATGGATTCTTGCGTCCCTCGCAGCAAGTATCATCTCGTAATCCTCGATGGTGGAGTCCCACATCTTGATGTTGTCTTCAATGGTGTCTTCAAACAGGATGATGTCCTGGTCGACCACGGCAACAGAGCCAGTAAAGATGCTGCGGTCAATCTGTGAGGCGGGCGTACCGTCAAAGAGGATCTCGCCGCTCCAAGGTTGGTACAAACCAGATATGAGCTTTGCCAGCGTAGACTTGCCGCAACCCGTAGATCCCACCAAGGCTACCCACTGACCTGGCTTGATCTCAAGATTGAAGTCCTCGATGATGGGGTCAGCCAGCGAGGAATACCCAAAGCTCACATTCTTCATGCTTAAAGAGCCGCTGAGCTTGTCGTATTCCTCGGGCTCGGGCTTTGGATCATAGATGGGGTCATCAGGGTAGTTCATCACGTCTTCAATGCGCTCCATATCGGTACGCATCTCTTGAATGGTCTGATTGGCCGAGATAAGATTGTCGGCTGGCGACAGAAACGCACTCATTAACCCTTGGAACGCCACAAGCATACCCTCGGTGAAGCGGCCCTGCATGATAAGCCAAACACCCATAATCAGCACCACGGTGTTGGATACGACGCTTACCGTGCTAGGTATGAGGCCCAAGACCTGGTCCTGCTTCTGGTAACGCACGTTTGCCGTGCTCAAAGAAGCTTGGTATCCAGCCCACTTTGCAAAGTAGCCATCTTCGGCACCACTTGCCTTGATGGTTTCTATCATGGTTACCGCACCCACGGTAGCAGAGGCAAGGTTGCTCTGATCGCGCGAGATGACACGCTGCAGATTAACGCGTTTCAGAGAAATAAACTGCGAGAGAATCGTATTGATTGCGACCGAGATTAGGCCCACGCACGTAAGCGGTACCGAATAGCGCAGCATCACCACAAGGTAGAAGATCATCGACGCGGTGTCGAGCACCAAAGGCGCCAAGGTGTTTACCACCGTTCGCGCAACGGTGGCGTTTGAGGACTTGCGCCCTTGGA